>JANLUJ010000139.1:0-1404 GCA_031363425.1 Pirellula sp. | reverse complement strand
GAGCGCCCACCCGATGGCGCCATCGCTCGATATGAGAAATGCCGCGCGGGAATTGCAGGACTTCTCCGATACGGCCGGTCTTATTGAGAATCTGGACCTCGTGATTAGCGTCGACACCTCGGTAGCCCATCTGGCCGGGGCTTTAGGCAAGCCGGTTTGGGTTTTGCTTGCAACCTAAAGGACCGTGACTTTGTAGGGTGTGAAGCTTTAGAACAAAAATCAAAGGACCTTGCTCTACCGAAACGCGTCGGATTAGCCTTGGAAGGCAGACGAGCAGCTCGGCAAGGTGCAAAAACGCTGGATGCAGATTCACGGGTTGTTGGCCAAGTAACCAGCGGTAGTTTTTCACCAACACTTGACAAGCCAATCGCAATGGCATACGTCAACTCAGACGTTGCCGTTGTCGGCACGACCTTGGATATCGACATTCGAGGAACGCAGGTTTCAGCTTCCATAGTTCCATTACCTTTTTACAAGAAACCCTCATCGATATGAGCATCACTCCTGAACAACTTCGGTTCTGCGATTCACACGAATGGGCTTATGTTTCAGATAAATCCGCAGGCATTGCGACCATTGGCATTTCCGCATTTGCAGTCGAGGAGCTTACGGACCTCGTGTTCATGGCATTGCCAAAAGTCGGACAGACCGTAACCGCTGGAAGCGAATTTGGCGAAGTGGAGAGCGTGAAAGCCGTCAGTCCTATGTACAGCCCGGTCAGCGGAACCGTGGTTGAGATTCATTCGGCACTCGTCGACAATTTGGAATCCCTCGGTGTCGATCCCTATAACGATGGCTGGATCATTAAAGTAAAAATGAACGACCCTTCGGAATTGAACCAGTTGCTTGACTGGGAAGCTTACAAAAAGCAATGCAGCCATTAGTGAATTCATTCGAACTGAAAACTGCGGTGCCCGGATTGGTAGTGATCGATTCGGCTCGGTCCGGCGAAAGCAACATGGCCATAGACGAAGCGTTGCTACAGAATGCTACGCCGCATTGGCCAATCGTTCTTCGAATTTATCGGTGGGATCGCCCCACTCTATCGATCGGCCATTTCCAAAGGATTCAGGATCGACAGAGCGATCCGCGATTGAGCGATCTGCCATGGGTCAGAAGAAAGACCGGTGGCGGTGCGATCGTTCACGATCAGGAGTTAACATACAGCATTGTTATCCAAAACAGGAATTCCCAAAGCACCAAAGGTCATAACGAAACGCTCTACCGAGGGATTCATTTGGCGTTCATGGAGAACCTTAGAAAGCTAGGATGGAGCGCTTGTCTGTCGGAATCTTGCACTTGCAAAACGACTGCCGAAAAGGAACCGGACGCTTTTCTTTGCTTTTTGTAAGCTTCCCAGTCAAGCAACTGGTTCAATTCCGAAGGGTCGTTCATTTTTACTTT
>JANLUJ010000062.1:0-3364 GCA_031363425.1 Pirellula sp. | reverse complement strand
GCCTCCTGCCCCACCCGTTCCGCCCGTGCTGGAACTCGTAGCTGTGGACGTTTGAGTATTGTTGCCTATGATCCCGACGTCGCTATAGAACAGAGGATTGTGCGATGTTCCCTGCCATGTTTGCGTGGCAGTAGCAAGCGTATCATTCGACTCTACCGAAGCGGAAGCACCATTGAAGCTGGCGCGACCATCTGTCCCAATAATCGTATTGTTAACAATGCGAGCTTGTGGCTGAGGTGTTTCACCGAGGTCCAATTGACGAATATCGAATGGATTCGAATTGCCGTTCGGACCGTCTTGCCATTGCAAATTGGCCACTCCCTCAAGGTACAATGCTGGACGATTGAAGTACTCTGGATAACCAAAATTGCCCGTAACGCCAATAAAATCATTGGCTGCTGCTAAAGGATCGGGGCCGAGCAAGCTTTCTGCAACAGTAGCTCTTGCAACCTGAGTCGTTCCGTTGCTAACGAGAATGCTGCTGTTGATAGAATCTCTAAACGCGTGAATTGTCTCCATGGCACTGGTTGCAAATGGTGCAAAAGGAGAAGGCAAGCGTTGATAGTACGAACCACCAGTGTCTCGATAAAACGCCACCGAGCTATCTGGTGCAACTCCGTTGCCTTCGACGACCCCACTCCCCGCAACCGGATTAGCTGTTGCTCCGCCTGCAAGATCGTCAAACTCCAATCGAATTCGAGTACGGTCCGAGTCGATGACTAAGGTGTCTTGTTCATCGATATAAAAGCCGAAATGTGTCGGAAGCGTGGTATTCACAAATGGCGAATAGTCAGCGTTGTACTTAGTCGGGTCAGTGCCAGTCACAGCGTAAGGAATTAATAAGGGAGAAATCATCCAAATGGGTGTTTCCCCTTGAACAACGATTCCGCCCAAGCCGCCCTCTTCCAGTAGGTTGTTCTGAACGACGATTCCTGGAACTAGTCCACCTTGTACTCCGTTGTTGGGTTGCAAGAGATTGCGTACCGCTTGGGTTCCGACGAAGTTGGGTTTTTCTTGCATGAGCTGTCGCGTAGCGAAATCGATCACATCACGTGGGTCCTGCAATCGCGCTGGGGCTTCGCTCCAAATTCCATAGTCGCGAGACTTTCGGAATACGCTGTTTTGAATGATTACTTCCGACTGTTCTCTTCGTGCATTTTGATCCGATTTTCCTTGATGGAAAATGACTTGCACTTTACCTGCCGGATTGGTTGATTGCACGCTAGCGAAGTAGGCCGAACCGTGCAAATTGATTTTCGAATCGCGACCAACCGTACCACTTTCGATTCCGCTAGAGGTTGCTGCCCGAATGTTGCCTTGAAACTGAGACTGCACACCGGCCGAATTAACTGCATCGCGGATCGCTCGAGCCACAACAAAGTTTGCATCGCTAACCGTGAACGGAACCGGGACGTTGGACAAACCGACATTCGCGTCACTGGTGAATTCGAAGGTGAGCGTTTTTCCGCCGTCGGATATCGTGAATCGATCCCCGTCGGTCAAGGTCGAGCCGGCTGGTGCAACCAAGGTTATCTGCTCAGCAAGTCGATCGTTCGTATCAAACGACTTGGTCAAAGTTGGCGATCCAAACCGTTGGGATTGGAAGAACTCATCTCCCAATCGAATCTCCAATTGATAGTTACCAGTTGTCACGACTGTTGATGGAACGTTGACCGTGGCATAAGTCGGGTTCGGCTCACCTGAATTCACACGCGATCCATCCAACAATTGAATCACGACGTTTCGAATCACCGTTCGAGACGGATCGTCGTTACGAGCGCGAAATTCGATTTGTAACCTTCTATCGGCGCCGGTAGCGAAGTTCACTCCGTATTGGCTGATATCAAGGACTGCGGAAGCCGGCACTCCCGTTACCAGCAATGGAAAACGCGGCGGTAAATTTTGATTGACCGTTGTTGCAAGGCGAACTTGGAAGGTCGGGTCATCTGCGTCAATCACGAAAACATCCAACTGCCCGTTGAAGACTTCGTAATCGAATGCCACTTGTGGACCGTCGAAGAATGGATCGTAAGAAGTAAGCGTGAATGGTCGCGTGGTAACAAAGCTACCGATGGCTCCTCGCAAGAATGGAGGGAACAACGGATTGCCCTGTAGTCCAGCTGGTGCAAAGATGTTTCCTTGCTGGAGAAGAATAGGCTCATTGCCGATTCCAACACTCTCTCCCCGTTCCGCAAAACCGACGATAACATTGTCGATGCGAGTACCGTTGGGGCCTCGGAAGACAAGCGATAATCCATCCTGACCCGCAAACGATTTGGTTACCAATCCGCCGCCAACCGGACGAGCATTGATCGAGTTCAATGGAATCTTGATCGAGTTGCTTCCTGCGGTTAGTCGTAACAAACTAAGATCGGACGAGCTAGCTACTGCGAACTCCGCTCCACTCGCTTCGCGAACGAATACTTCAAAATTGCCGGCTGGGAGCGTGTAATCCAAATACAGATTTGGAAGATCCGCTGCAGAATATCCACCCAAGTTAAATGACTTGGCTGAAGTGAGAATACCGCTTGCACCAATCGTTCTATTGGCTGGCAAAAAGTTTTGGACTACTGGCAAATCGGCTGTCGTCACACCCGCAATTGCGTTCTCGTCGACGATTCGACGAATCGAACTGATCGGTTTCAAAATGGCTGGGCTCAGAATCTTTGCGCGCGGTTGGTAAGCCGCTGACGACACACCGACCAAATAATTCCCCTGAGGTAATGCGATAGGTCCAATGTAGGCATCACCTTTACCGGCAGAACCTCGGCTAAGCTCCTCCACATCCGTGATCGACAACGGCCTGCCTTGATCGTCTGAAATATTGCTTGAATCGCTTGAATAGATAAGACGATATTGTGTGCCAAATTGCGAAGGCTCTTCTTGGAAAATGTTCAAGGATGTATCGGGACGATTGAGTCCGTCCGCGTAATCCATATCAAACACAACCGAAGCATTGCCTCCCGCCAAACTACCGACAATGTCCTTTTGGGTGATTTCCAAAGCATAGAAATCCACGTCGCGGTTGGAGCTAAGATTGCCTGCTATGCTAATGGCTCCCTTGGCAGTCGCCAGGAGATTGCCAACATACTGAGGACGATTGCCGACCTGCTTGTCAATGTTGCTAAAGAAACCTACTCCAAAGAACGAATTGCTGACCCCATTGCCTGTCGCGACACCGTTGTTCGCATAGAAATCACCATTGCGGACATTCTCGTCTTCGGCTGCTTCGCCAATGAGCGGCGACTCACCGGGCAATCCTCGCAAGTGAACTGCATTTGTAGCGTAACAAATATCGACATAGTTGATTTCAGAACCAGCCCACTCTTGGGCTTCTCGCATCCTGACTTGAAGCTCATAGGAA
>JANLUJ010000024.1:0-10202 GCA_031363425.1 Pirellula sp. | reverse complement strand
CGATGAGCCTGTAACGGTTCATCTTCCGGCAGACAACGTGGTTTGGCATCTTAAGAAGGGGACTAGTTGGATTCCATTGAGTCCACTAGAAAAAAGCCCGGCATCGAGCAATCCAACAACGGGAGTGTGGCTGTTTGATTTAAGTCACACAGAGGGTGATTGCACATTGTTGGCTATTACGCATACAGACATCAGGGACGAAATGGAGCTTGAATTCCGAATTCCAGTGCTTCCCAATGCCGATGTGCATTCGCAACGAGCGAAGTGTTCTGCAAGTGATGTCAGCATTCATTGTGAAGATAGATCGTCGTTTTGGGACATTGACGAAGCAGGGTGCAAGTTTCTGAATCTCAATGCGTTGGAACCTGGACGAGCTCTTATCGCGAGAATATTGGAGCAGTCACCGGTGCGCAAATGGATCGTTAATGAACGAGAATTACATGTAGCAATCGATGAACTTGGGTCACAAAGAGCATCCCTCTTGATTCGGTCAAACTCGGCACCCAATGGTAGTATCGCAATTGAACTGGATGACGGCTGGAATTTCTCGACGGTGGTCGCGAGCAGGTATTCTGTCCATTCGGAAGTGGCCTCTCGGATGGATGGTCGAAGACTCGTTATTACACCGGATCAGAACGATGTGGGAGAAATAGAATTGCGGATTGAAATGGTTGGTTCTCGCCTGCACCGAAAATTTAGTTTCGTTACGATGGATGAGAATTATCAGTTCAAATGGCCCGAGTTCCCGACTGATTCGATATGTCTAAAATACGGACAGCATTTATGGTTGCCAGCAGCGTTGCAACTGACCGAACGGGATAACTCTTCGCGAGGAACCGAGCAAGAAGCTTGGCCTATGTGGCGATGGAGTCAGCAAGTTGCGGCAACGCTTTTCAAGCTTTCCACGCGGGACGAGCGATGGCCGACTCCAGTGAGTTTCACCGCTTCGGGTGGCCTGATCCCAAATTGGGATTTGGATGGATGGCGAGTCGTGTCAACAGTTTCACATTCGCCGAATGCACTTTCCAATGAAACGAAGAGTGTCCGCAAACTACATACTATCGGTAAAGTAGACGCAGGTCGTTCGTTTTTTGCAGTCCTATTTGCGTTGGTTGCCTTGGGCACGCCTCGATTGATTTTGTTTCGGTATCATGCAGCGACTTTTTTGGCCATTCTTTTGTTGGTGTGCGGCTATTTTGCACCGCAAGAAGTCAGTCGATTTGCATTCACAGGGGTAATCGGAATGAGCGCCGGATTCCTTGCGTGTTCGATTTATTGGCTGTTGTCCAGTCGGGCGATCAACGAAAGGAATGATTCGCATCGCAACTCAGCAAAACTGTCTCCTTGGCATGATCGCGGTGTTGAATCCGCTTCCATAGATCCTCGCGGTCAACAAGGCAAAGACTCGAGGTCATCGATGGGCAATTTGGGATCGCTTGGTTTATGTTTGTGCTTTGGATTGGTAGTTCCAACCGCCTGTTGGCCGAGGCCATCATGCGCTCTTGGGCAAGACAAGCCGGAGGGTTCTCAGGCGTCGGTCTATCAAATTGTTATTCCTATGGATGATGCCGGAAACATGGCTGGAACGACCGCATTTGTACCTAGGGAAATGCTGGATGTTCTGAATGGCAAGTTGGATCGAACCAGATTGGCCGAGCGCGGGACTCATCCGCTATCTGCGAGGCATACTTTGCGAGTTGGAACGCGAGGACGCGTTTTCAATGCCTCTGACCAGATCACCATGATTTACGATTTCTTGGTCGGTGAAGATTTAGAGCCCTTTCGCTTTCCCATCAATGCTTCGCAATTGTTATTTCCAAGGTTCAGTGTAGATGGAATTGAGTTGAACCTCGGAGACAAGTTACGGAGCAATGGTTCACAATGGATTTGGACGCCTGACAAGTCTGGAAAACATATCGTTCAGATCATTGCTCAGCCTGAATTGAAATCGAATGAGTCGGACCGAAATCGCGAATCACTTACCCAACAACTGGATATCGCTCTGCTCCCAGCCGCAAATGCGTCGATTGAAATTGAAACGGATCCACAAAATCGGATTGAAATAGTTTCTCGAGGACGGGTTGCCGATCCAGCTGCAGGTCGCTTTGTTGCAATGCTTGGGGCGCTAGATCGTTTGCAATGCAGCGTCATTACCCCTTTATCGAAACCGAGCGGGACATTTTCTTCGCCATTGGCCAATGCAGAGACTGGAGACATGCCTGTTATGCATACGGAATTGTTTCTTCAAAACGATCTCGTACAAGCCAAAACTATTGTGGACTTTCCAAAAGGCACGCAGTCATCGCCGATAATTGAAATCGAAGCTGACTTGCAGTGGCTTCCGATTGGAACTCAATGGGGAGATGCGAGATGCGTCGAATCTCGACCAGGTACTACGCTGTCGAGGCGACGTTATTTACTGGAATGGAAAGGAACATCCAGTAACTCGCCTGCGAGCGCATCCAATCGAGACAGACAGATTTCAGTAGTCTGGGTCCCGCATTCGGCAACTCAAAGCCTCAATGTCCTGTTCGCTGAATGCCGTGATCGTCGAACTCGGCGAGGCATGCTCAGGTATTCACGAGCCCCAGGCGCCAACTGGAGCATCGAAGGAATCAACACCTGGATTCCAGCCATCGGTTCAAAGGACCGACTGGATTGGCCAGAGCTAAAGAACAATCCTATCGCGACAACTCTGCGCATTCCCTTGAACGGTGGATTCGGAAGACTGAACCATAAAATACTCGCTGACAGACAGCAGGCGCGCGTAACCACAAAATGGATGGTTCAACCAACTCGCGAAACATTGACGTCGCATATAGAGCTACCTGGTAGCTCCACGTCCGATTCGCTTATTATTGACTTGCCAAGCGACTTCCTCGTTACCGACTTAAGGAACAGAAATGGGCCGATTCGTTATCTCCAAAGCAAATCCAACGGAAAGCTTCATTTGCAAGTGCTAGCTGAGCGTAGAAGCCTTGAGGATAGCGATCTATGGATTCAAGCGAACCGTCAAGGAACAACGGTTGCCGAAACGGCTGGCAAAGAGAACTGGCTTGAGGTTCCATGGGTGGCTCTGCCCACCAGCGTCAATTCAGACCAAACCATGGAAATCATCGCGTCCGAACAAGTTTCATTTCGGCTTGAATCCGAACCGAGACCCATTTTCGGAAAGGGCCTTAAGGTGCCAATTCTGAATTTGGCCAAGTCTTACTCCGATTTCCATTCGAATATTCTGGCGGCTTCCAGATACCAGATGCTTCAGCGAACGGATCCGCTTGCCGGCAAACTAACTGTAAAGCGGAGTCTAGATTCGCTTCAACATGAATTGGAGGTCGTTGGGGAACTTTCTAGGACGAACTCTTCTAGACCGTATTTTATCCTTGAGGTTCCGGCGTCGCTAAAAGACCGATGGCAGAGCGAGCTGCGAGTAAATGTTGTTCCTTTGCTTGATTCCAACAAGGCCTGGCTTCAAATTCCAGTGCCTGAACCCTCAACTCTGGAAACGCAAAACCAAGTCACCAGTCTTATTAGGTTTATCCCGAGATCCGATGAACCTTTGAGCGATTTGCAATTGATGTCGCGAATTCATGCACTCGACCGAGAATTGATTCCGACCCACTTTATCGATTCGAGGCTTCAGGATGTTAACGATGAGCATACGATCGACACTTCATTGGTTGCCAAATGCACTCTGCGGATACGCGAGCCGTTTTTATGGCAGACTCCAACGACGCGTTATGTATTGTTGGAATCACAATACTGGATCGAAGAAAAGGGAGGGGCGCAATCTGTAGACCAAGAATTGGAGTGGCACGTTGGGGACGACGTGGAAGTCATTTCAATTCAAATAGACGGCAAGCAAATCGTTTTTAGAAAAGTCGGCAATCGCATAATTTGCCCGCTAACCCAAACAAGGCTATGCTCCGACGTACATGTCTTGTCCAAACACAAGTCCGCAGCTAATTTCGATGTTCCGGCTAGGATTGATGCACTCGAATTGAAGGGCATACCATTGTCCGAAGATACGTTAGTGATTGATACTGCTCAAGTCGATGTGTTTTCGTTTGGTGAGTCTCTCGCAACGACCGTGGAACTGGATGCCATTCAATCGATTACCGAATCGTGCTTGGAAAAAATTGAGAGATCAACAGAACACTGGCCAAATACCGATCGCATGGAATCGGGGTCGGATCTGGATCAATGGAAAAAACACTGGACACAGAATGCCTATCGGTATTTACATGAATGGTCCAAAACAGCAGATGCCAGTCAACAGGAAGCATTCGGGACGGCTGTTGCACGATGGCATTCCCTGCAAACACATACTCGGCCTATGTACTGCATTTCCGCCCACCAAGAATATGAGTCGACGGGAACGTCAGCCAAAGGTTCGAGCAGAAACAAATGGTATTCGCTTTCTGGATGCTTGTTGATTTTGTTGTCTATCAATTGGCTAATACCGACATTCGGAGCGGTTCTTTTTCAGAGGCCTTGGTGGAGCCTATTGATTTTGGGGTCGTTTGCTTGGTTGGTTTGCGGTTCCCCATTACCAGCCTTGTTCTTAGGATCTATTGGGCTGGTCGTTGCTACGGACAGCTACTGGCTCATTACCTCGCAACTTCGACGAACCGGGACTCGCGGACAACGGTCACTTTGATTTCCCCAGGATACGTTAGTTGCTCCTCAAAACTCTTGGCGATGTCTCTGCATATCTTGGCAGCCACGGCGTCGTCGGTATTCTTAGAACTGACAATCACTCGCAACTCACGGCCCGCTTGGATTGCGAACGCTTGTTCAACGCCGTTGAATCCCTTGGCGATGGCCTCCAGTTCTTCCATCCGCTTGATATATCGTTCCAGCGATTCCCTTCTAGCTCCAGGTCGAGATGCACTGCACGCGTCGGCAGTTGCAACCAAGAGTGTATACGGGAATTCGGTCGTCAACTGGTCATGATGACCAAGAGCGGCATGCACAACCTGTTCGTTCTCACCGTTTCGCTTGAGCAAATCGGCGCCAATTTTTGGGTGGCCCCCTTCCAGTTCATGGTCAGCGGCTTTGCCAATGTCGTGCAATAGTCCACATCGACGTGCAGTTTGGGGATTTAGCCCAATCATTTCCGCCATCATACCAGACAGGAATGCGACTTCGACACTATGCCTAAGTACATTTTGCGAGTAGCTTGTGCGAAAATGAAGTCTGCCAAGCATGTCAATGGTTCGTTCATGAAGTCCCTGGATGTTGACTTCCTGGGCTGCCTCCTCGCCTTTATGCCGAATGAAGGCTTCGATTTGCTTTTCTGTGGCAGCGACGATTTCTTCGATGCGAGTTGGATGGATTCGACCGTCAACGACGAGCTTTTCAAGAGACTGTCTAGCAATCTCGCGACGAACGGGATCAAAGCCACTCACGATGACCACACCCGGTGTATCGTCGATGATTAGGTCACAGCCAGAAACTTTTTCGAAGGATCGAATATTCCGTCCCTCGCGTCCGATAATACGTCCCTTCATATCGTCGCTTGGGATATCGACAGTACTTGTGCTGCTTTCAGATGTCTGAGCGGAGGCATACCGCTGCATGGCGACCAACAAGATGTCCTGGGTCTTTTGTTGAGTGATCTCAGCGACCTTTTTTTCGTGCTTTAAAATCACGGATCCCAGTTCACCCTGTAGCTCTTTTTCCAAGATCGACATCAACTGCTTTTTCGCTTCGTCAGTAGACATACCCGTGACGCGAGTAAGGTCTGATTGCTGCTGCTGTATCAATTTCGCATAATGCTCATTCTTGCGAGCGACGTCTTCCAATCGTTCGGTCAATTTGCGTTGGGTGTTTTCGACCAGCTTCTCTTGTTTGCGAGCGTCTTCGGCGGATTGTTTTAACTGCTCTTCCTTTCGTTCTAGAGCCGACTCCCTTTTTCGAAGCTCGTCTTTGATTTTCTGGTTGTCGCCATCGAACCTGGATTGCTGTTGCAGGAGTTTTTCCTTTTTCTCCAGCTCAGCGGATTTGGTCATATTCTCGCAATCTAGCTTCGTTTGTTCTAGTTGTCTCTTCGATTGGTTCTTGGCATCGCGTCCTTGTAGAACATTGATGCCATACATGACCGCGGCCCCAATTGCGGCCCCAACAAGAGGAAGTATCCAGCTTGAAAACGTGCTCGTGATTTCCGGCGTTTCCGCCAATAGGTGAAACTTTAAGGACGGAAGGAGCAGGTAAGAAGAGATAAACACGGCATTTCTTTCTGTTGGTCAACAGACGGCAGCGTGTTTCGAAGACGAGTAGGCCAGAATAGATGTTTTTGATCAACTGACCTTACGATTGGTTCGGGCACGTCCACAGCGTATCGAATCGCACCTTGGCACCATGTCGGGTTTCGGTACCCGACATCGTGACTTAGGTAACCGAAATCTTGCTATGACTAGTTGTCCGAAATTGCATTTCCAGATTTTCAGCAACCACATTGTGGTCTGATACCAGCAATGCACGTGCGTAAGGCCTGTTGCCAACTTGCGCGAACGAAGTCCGTTCAAAGGTGGTTCGCCGTACAAGCGAATCGCTGTTGTAAGCCTGACCATTGCACCGAAAGGCGGGGGTCGGCTTTAACGCGATTGTCGCAAATACAACGAATGCAATAATGGGAACCAGTAACAGTGGGATCATGTGACCGTAATCGGTAAGGTTGGTCGAGTAATCTAGGCACAACCCGAATTCGGCCATCCACCGATTCGAATGGAATCGTTGAAAAGCGTCATTGCGTCTGTTTTTAAGTTTCTCGGTGGTCCAATCAATTTAGGTAGGCGGTCTCCAGATATTCTGAATCCATCGCCCTCGGCAAATCGTAGCATAGACACCGATTTCCGAAAACGATGGACTTGGCATCAGCTGGAAAAATCCCCGATAACTTTTACTTTTCAGACAGTTGGAACGACGCGCAAGCGTTCCTTTTCGTCGGTCAGCACTTTGCCGAAGTGCGTTTTTTTCCTATCGCTCCCCGTTTCCGAACTTTTTCAATGTAGTCTGGCGCGAAGGGCACCTTGCAGTCATTGTCTCCTAGGTCAGCTGTCAGCCGTCCTATCTTTTCACCGGTCTCGATCGCGATTTCCGTTAGGGGTTGAACGTAGGTGCCTACCGAAATGACAAACGTATTCATATCGTACCGCACCGGATCCGGCTCCATGTGAATCGACTTTCGCACGCGATGAAGCAATTTTCTTAAGATAACTAGATCGAGTTCCTCGTCGTCGGTGATGGATACGATACTTGCCAGCGTGGCCCAACCGGCCACGGCCGTCAGTGGTTTCTTCGAATCGATCCATTCCATTCCCAAGTCCCAACCGTGTGGACTGCCGGCCGCCACCCAAGCAACTGTCCATCCACAAAGCGGTCGACAGTATGCTTTTGCAACCCACTGTTTAAGATCCTTTTTTGTCATCTTCGCGTCGTCAGCGATCAAACCGGCCAGATACATTGCGTCATAGACGCCTGTATCGAAAAGATCAAGCGCGAGCTGGTAGTCCATTTTGATGCGTTTCACGATCTTTTTTAGATCGCTTATCTTGACGCCAAAACATGGCTCCTTCACTCCATGTTTAAAAATCACTCGCTTGTAGCTGTCGCTACCCAGCGGTCTTATCTCATCAAGTATTTCTTTCGCGGTCATAATCTTTCCTCAACGGGGCAAGTGCGGCGTTACGTGAACAGCATGGCGCTAATGAGAAAACCCGGAAGTTCCTTCCACTTTTATTTGCCGAAAGAAACGGAAAAAGGCGAAAAGGAATCGTTCACTCAGTTCCACTTCTTTTGTGTCTTTTCGTTTTTTCGGCTAAGTCACCGGGCTTGCATGGGTAATACATGCAGCCCGTAGGCTTTGAATTCTAGTCGAAGTAAGCTTGGTCTAGCAAAGGCGAACTCGAAATCGAACTAACTAAGCTTGATGCTCTTGCCAAACGCATGGAAACCGTTGTCAAAAAACTGGAGGCTATCGGCAAAAGCGACCCACCAGATGATCCCGATCCAGACTGCGTTCGTTCTAGCCATGTCTATTTCTCCGTGGTGATAAGCCGCAATTGCAACGGCAGTCGTGAGACGATCCACTAAGGCAAAACGTTCCCGGCAATCGCTGCAGAGGGTTTACGGCCGAACGCCTACGATGACCGAGGGCGAGGGCGAGGAATTACCTCAACGCAAGCCAAATCCTGCAGATCGAGCGCTTCGTGTCCATCGTTTTGTTCGTGCTTCTTCTCGTACTCGTACTCAGCATCGCGGTACTCGTACTCGTACTCGATCGATACCTCCGACACAGTTTCGGTACGCTGAATCAATCGAGTCAACATGGACACAATCCGTTTTAGATTAGTCTTGCCCACCCGATTGAGTTCAGGATCGATCGCCTCGAACGAAATGAGTATATCGTGAATCGCAGCGCATTCCAAAGCTGAACCGCGCGCGATCTCGAAAAATCGATTCTTGTCCTTAAGACTTTGTTTCCCGTTGCCCTCGGCAATATTTAGCGGAATCGATTGAGCCGCTCGCAGCCATTGATCCCGAGCGTGGCGTTCCGAACCGTTCAATGATTTCGCGATTCGATAGGACAAAGCAACGTACTCGATCGCAAGTCGATAGACGTCGAGTCGTTCGTGGTCAAAAACCGGCTCTGTCATCTGCGGCCTTTCGAGTACGAGTACGAGTACCGTCTCACTGAGCTGGCTTGTAATTCGGGAACCGTCATGCCAAGGTACGTTCACAATCCGAGTTTTACGTAGAGGTTGAAATGCGAATCCTGTAAGTGAAGACTCTTCGATTTGCCTTCGGAATGCGTCCGTTACTACAATCCGAGGCATTCCAGGCTGCGAGATGGGCGGAATAAATGGTCCAGCGCGTTCAAGTTCCAAGACGCCGTCATTAGCGCGGCTAGCCATGCCGTGCATGAGCATATCGCCGTAGTCTCCCCACGGGTCACGAACGCTCTTAAGGATGTAAAACGCTTGGTCCATAATACGATAACGAATAACAATCTATCCCAACTGAAGCGAAGCGGAACGGTTTGATAGATTGTACGTTGGGCTAAGTCGCTTCGCCGTGTCTGACCTGTGCGGATTCTATGCGTTCCGATTTTCTTGACTTCAGTCTAACAGACCCACAAGTGCATCCGCAACATGCCTACTGCATGTTTTCCGACCAAGTTCCGACCGCTGATAAACGGTTCAGTGTATTGCTTAACTACATTCAAAACCGTTAAGCTGGATCGTCGCTCTTCGGATCGCTCTTCGGATCGATCTTGGCTTTGGGCTTCTCCAGAGATGGATCGATCCACATCGGGCATTGGCGCACTGGCAGCCAGTCGAGTGGGCTCGGGATGGAATCCAAGTGCTGCCTGCGGCAATGAAGATAAATCATGGTCGTTGTAAAGCTGCTGTGGCCCAAGAGCTTGCTGATGGCCATCAAGTCGACGCCCGCTTCCAAGAGCCCCGTCGCAAAACTGTGACGCAGCGTGTGGGGTGTGACGTGCTTGTTGATATGAGCCTTGGCCGTCGCCATCTTGCAACAGATCTGAATCGTGGCTCCGTGGAGCGGCACATCTGGCGTCTTGCCAGGAAAGAGAAAGTCGGTTGGCTTGTTCGCTTTCCAATATTCGCGAAGCACTTGCAATAGTCTGGGCGAGAGCGGCACGAAACGGTCCCTGTTTCCCTTTCCTTTGACTATTTTGATCTGCATCCGCTCGGAGTCGATATGCTGCGCTTTGAGGTTGGTCGCTTCGGTCAATCGCAGCCCTGCCGAGTAAAGGGTCAGCAGCACGGCTCGATGTTTGATATGGTCCACACATGCGATGAGCCGATTGACTTCTTCTTAGCCGAGAACCGTAGGTAAGGATTTTGGCCGCTTGCCATACGGCACGGATTGGACGACCCAAGGTCTCGACAGAGTGATCGAATAGAGGAATCGTAGGCCACAAACGGCTTGGTTAAATTGGCTCCACGAAGATTTATTGACTTGGATCATCCAGAGTTGGAACTCACGGATCTGTTCCGGCCCCATATCCTCCGGTTGCCTGCCGAAATGTTTGTAAGCGCTCACCATGACCGGGGTTAGATTTTGGCGGCACGGGGTTGATTTGCGGGGTAGTTTTTGCTTGTGGCAACGTCGCCACTTTTTCAAAGACCAACTCAACTCGCGAGGCCATCGTGACCCGATCTCCAGACTCC
>JANLUJ010000015.1:0-1909 GCA_031363425.1 Pirellula sp. | reverse complement strand
GCTAATCGGGCCGGCGGGATTCGAACCCACGACCTCTACCACCCCAAGGTTAAGGCACACCGACGCGGGACCAACGAAAACAAAGGCGAAACGCGCAAGCCAAGTTTCGTTGCACCAACGGTTGCACCTGGAAACGATTGCGGCGCAACTTCGCGAACAACTTTCGGCGGATGAATTAGGCGAACTGGCTGCTTTGCTGAGGTAGGGGCGGAATTGGACGAGTCGGCCCGTCGTGATCTGCTGGCGGTTGCCCGTGGTTGGGTGAAGGTGGCACAATGAGCCAAGCCTATCGAGTGCCGGCGTGGCTTGAACAATCCGCCAATCCCCCTGGCATCGATCCTAAAGCGATCGAACTACACAATCGGTTGAACGGTGCCCTAGAGCGAGGCGACACAATAGAGGCCCTGCGATTGATGCGAGAGCTGAAACGTAATTTTGAGAACGTCGGAAACCACAGAATACTCGCAAATGAGGTTCGGTACTGTCGGGCATGGAAATCTTCGAATTCTTGATTCCCCAACTCCAAGCCTGATTGAATTACCCAACATGACAGATTATGCTTCTGTCCTGCTAGGTCCTTCGGCGTAGGTTCGTCGATCCCTCACCCTGCGCTGAAATTTCAAGTGGAACGAGAACGAAAAATGAAAAATCTGATTCGAATCATGGGCTTGGCTGTTATGTTTTTAACGGCAGGGCAGGTGCACGCTGGATTCATAAACGGTTCGTTTGAAAGTACCCCTGTCGCGGCTGGAACGTTCACTAATTACCTTGGGGGCTCCAATATCGGGGGTTGGACAATTGTTGGAGTCGACTCGGCGATCGTCAATTCTGCTGTTCAAAGCGGTATAACGTTTCAGGCGCAGGATGGAAACAATTGGATCGACCTCGCCGGTGTAAACTCCAATTCACCGACAAGTGGCGTAACACAAAGTGTTTCGACAATGATCGGTGGAGCATACGAGCTAAGCTTTTACGTTGGTTCCTCTACTGATAACGTTTATTTTTTCGCGTCTACCGTCAATCTTAGTATCGACGGCGGAACGCTAACTAGCTTCACAAATACGACGACACCAAACAATATGCTCGACTGGAAAAAGTTCACCGTGGCGTTCATCGCACAGAACAGCAATACGTCGTTTACGTTTACTAACGGAAGCGCCTCCAGCAATTATCAAAGTGGACTCGATAATGTATCTCTTACTTCTGTCGCCGTCCCCGAACCATTTTCAATAACCATTTGGGGCATTGGTGCGATAGGTATGGGGCTAGTGGCTCGACGTCGTGCGAAAAAGGCTGCATCCGTCTAAAGCACGGACCAATCGAAGCTAGAAACTATAAAGCGGGCGACCAAATTGGCTGCCCGTTTTTTATTTGCATTTGCGATGTTGACCCTAAGCGTATAAGACTCGCTTGCCATACAGATACCGTTCGGGGGTAAAGCAGCCTAGCTGTCTACAACGTCTACACGTCTACACGTCTACACGTCTACAAAACCGGGGCAAGTTGTATAC
Organism: Pirellula sp.; assembly: GCA_031363425.1. Classification (GTDB taxonomy): domain Bacteria; phylum Planctomycetota; class Planctomycetia; order Pirellulales; family Pirellulaceae; genus JBKCUI01. Next base: position 398 of record JANLUJ010000015.1, on the reverse strand, counting down.
AAGTAGACACAGGGGGACCTGCTTCCTGTGCAGTAGCTGACCTGCCGATACCATGGGCATATGACACATTTTTCTAGCTGTTTTTCGGGGGGCCCCTGTAGCCCCGGGCGGCCTAAAATTGAGTGTTTTGAAGGTCTAGCGATAGCATGGGCGGGATGTGTAGAACATTGAGGCAAATAACTTTTCGAGGATAAAAACATGGTTGGAATTCCTGGTCGAAGCGGTGGTGATCGGTGGAATGAAGGTGTTGACCGGACGGCGGACGATGGCCCCCCAAGGAAACCGGACTTGCCCGTTGCGGTCGTCAAAAAATGGGATGAGTTAGTGGAACAACTGCCGGCGTGAAGCCTGCGAAGAATCGACGTCCATGAATTGAAGATACTTAGCGAGTTGTTAAC
>JANLUJ010001420.1:0-2839 GCA_031363425.1 Pirellula sp. | reverse complement strand
GAAACCAGCTCTTGAACCAACGCGCACATATTCCGGCACGCTCAGTCCTGTTCGTGCAGCTACCGATACCCCCTGCTGGTCCGGCTCCGATTCATGGCAATATCCCTTTGGCGGCTAGCTACCTCATCCTGCATGCCCGACGTCGCGGCTTGGACCAACATTTTCAATTTGAGATACTGCCCCCTAAGATTTGCAATTACCGCTCGGATATCGGAATCGTCGAGGATATTCTCTCTCGCGAGCCGGATATCGTGGGCTTCTCGTGCTATCTTTGGAACATTGATCGTACTCTTTGGATCGCATCGCATTTGAAACGGGAGCGCCCTGACATCTTCATCGTATTGGGTGGCCCTGAAATTACGAATGACAACGCTTGGGTATTTGCCTCTGGCGTGATCGATTATGCGGCGGTCGGCGAAGGTGAACAGACATTTAGCGAATTGCTCGAAGCGATGCTCGAGGGCGAAGAAGGCCGACGAATGGTCCCGGGGCTTTGGCGAGCAACCAATCCACAAATTCCCCTCTTTCGAAAACCGATCGCCAACTTGGACGATGTCTCGTCCCCGTATCTTCAAGGCATTTTGAACGCAGCGGACGAGCGCATGCTGTTGCTCGAAACGATACGCGGCTGCGTTTTCAAGTGCAAGTTTTGCTATTACCCAAAGAGCTACGACGCGCTGTACTTCGTGAGCGAAGAAAAGATCATCGCCAATTTAAAGCATGCGCGCGAAGCAGGTTGTACCGAAGTGGTTTTGCTCGACCCAACATTGAATCAACGCAAAGACTTCGATGGATTTCTGAGGTTGTTGGCGCGAGAGAACCATGACCAACAGTTTACCTACTTCGGCGAATTAAGAGCTGAGGGTATTAAACCCGAAACCGCTAAGTTGTTGCGAGCGGCCAACTTCACTGAAGTCGAAATAGGCTTGCAGTCAATCGACCCGACGACCCAGGACCTGATGGATCGGAGAAACAACCTTAAGGCATTTGAACGTGGTGTATCCGCTTTGATGGAGGCAGGAATTCGAGTCAAGGTCGATTTGATTATCGGGTTGCCGGGAGATACGGTTTCCTCGGTGCGACGCGGTTTTGACTACCTATCAACGAACAAGTTGTTCACTTCGACGCAAGTGTTCAATCTAGCGATCTTGCCCGGCACCGCGTTTCGTTCCGAGGCAGAACTATTGGGGCTGCGTTTTCAACCGAGGCCACCCTATTACGTATTGGAAACTCCAACGCTTCAATCCAGCGATCTGTATGAATTGATGGCGGATGCTCAAGAAGTATTCGACACCGAATGGGATCCATTTTCGGATCCTAAACTGGTCTTCGATGAATCTTCCGACATTGTTGAATGCGTCAAGATCGATTTGGATGTGGGAGTGCAAGAATTGCCACCTGCCGGCAAGCGAGCCCAAGCCTTGACGTTATGGTTTACTGCAACGCAATTTGACCAGCATGTGGATGCAATGCGAGAAACGATATCGCAAGTGCTTCACGAATGTCCGCATTCCTCCATGCAAGTGATCTTGGAGCCATCGGGCGATCCAACTCAGGTAACTACCCAATGCGTTGAACAGTTGCTGGCAATGTGCTATCAGCACCCCAACTATTTGGATCGCTATTACAGCTTGAATCCTCAAGGGCTACTAGGTTCTAAGCGAGTTTTGGTGATCGTCGACGATGAAGTCATTGACGGCTTGGATCCAGACTGGGCGGACGCGATCGAAGAGACAGCGACACTCGTTGGCAAGGGTAGTGCAACCGCGGTTCGCAACAGTTGAAGCTAAGGCCTGGAGGGCCGAAAGAACTTAGGCGGCGGTGTCAACCGCCGCATACGGCAATCCCCCGGGTACACAAAACCCCGGAGGGGTGATATATCGAGAGCCATCATTGTCGCAGGGACAATGGAAACGGTACAATGCGTTAAAGAAGCCGTGCTCTTGTCCGTCTACGGGCATACCGAGTATCAACGTTTCATTATCCATTATTTCATTCTTGCGGTCGCTATCGAGCGAGAGTTTCAACGACCGTGGGTGCATTCAGTAACCTGCAGGCAACTTATTAAATCAACCATGAGAACAACTCGAACCGCTCTTTTGTTGATCGCTTTATTCTTTACTCTCTTGGATGCAACGAAGGCGGCATGGCTTGAGGAGCCAACCCTGCCAATCGCGCCCAAAAGGCCACACACTTTCGACTTCCACGGTACGAAAATCGAGGATCCCTACTTTTGGATGAAAGACAAGAAAGATCCTGATGTCATCCGCTATCTTGAAGCGGAGAACGCTTATCGAGAATCGATCACAAAGCCATTACGGCCATTCGAGGAGACGCTCTACAACGAGATGCTCTCCCACATCAAACAAACCGAGTTGGACGTGCCAGTTCAGGACAATGGCTATTGGTATTACAGTCGCACTGAAGAGGGTAAGCAGTACCGTTTCTATTGCCGAAAAAAGGTGACCTAGATTCTCCTGAGGAAGTGCTGCTCGATGTCAATTCACTCGCTCAGGGCAAAAAGTTCTTGTCGGCCCAACCGCGTGGTGTTAGCGATAACAGCCTGCTCTATGCTTACATAACGGACACGACCGGCTTCCGCGAGTATTACCTGTCTATCAAGGACCTTTCCAATGGAAAGTTGCTAGAAGACGCATTTGTGAAGATCGCCGGTTTTTGTTGGGCAAGCGACAACAAATCAATCTACTACGTTACCGAAGACGCGGCCAAGCGACCCTATCAGCTCTACCGACATATCATTGGCGAGGCACGCGATAGGGATGTCCTGGTCTATGAGGAGAGGGATGAACTGTATCGAGTTGGTGTCAGCCGTACGCAT
>JANLUJ010001413.1:0-5848 GCA_031363425.1 Pirellula sp. | reverse complement strand
TTCCCTTCCTTGCAAAAGCAAACCAGTTAGTTCCCATTCCGAGGTAAAATCTAGTGACCAAGCGAGAACCCTGAAATGACCGTCAACAAATTGCTCATTGTGGATGATGACCAAGGGCTTCTGAAGGGGCTCAAACGCAATCTATGAATGCATCTCAATATGGACATAGCCAATTCAGGGCAAATGGGCCTCGAAATACTTTCGACGGCTTCATTTTCTGTGGTCATATCGGATATGCAGATGCCGGGAATGAATGGCGTCAAGTTTATCCAAGAGGCACGATTGATTTCGCCGCATACAACGTACATGATGCTTACCGGTAACCAGGATATGGATACGGCGGTCGATGCGATGAATGAGGGGCGAGTTTTTCGATTCCTCAACAAGCCTTGCGATGTGACGAAGATTCGCAATGCAGTTGCCTTAGCGCAAAAGCAATTTGAACTGGTTACTGCAGAACGGGAATTGCTGGAGCGGACCGTGGTTGGAGCAGTGAGTGTGATGACTGACGTGCTGGAAACACTTCAACCTAATGCGGCACAGCAGGCCAGAAAAGTTACGGAAATTGCGGAGTCCCTTTACGAACGCCTCGGATTGCAGCCAGATTGGCGCCTCAAGGTTGTGTCGAGGCTTTCGTTTCTTGGACTTGCGTTGATGCCCACAGCAAAGCAATTGTGCCTTCGGACTCAGTCTGTTTCCAGTCCTGCCTACGTGGATAGCTTCAAGCAGATGACGGAAAGTTCGGCACGACTCGTAGCCAAGATTCCCCGCCTGGAGGAGATTGCAAAAATCATTGCCATGTAGTCCGAAGTAGGTGGGGTTTTCACGCCCAGCTTTGAAGGAGTTGAGACCCCAGCTGTTATCGTCCGAGTCGCCTTTGATTGGACTATGTTGACTAGCCGCGCGATCGGCATGGAGGCAGCCTACTTGGATTTGCATAAAGCGTTTCCGAACTTGCCTTCTGCAATATTTGATGCGATTTTGGCTGAATCGGATCTGAAGGTCTTTGATACGACGATTACCCTTAGCGTGGCACAATTGCGAGAGGGGATGGTGTTGAAGGCGTCGATTTGCGGATCTGCTGGAGAGATTCTTGTTCGCGAAGGCCAGGTTTTGAGTGAAGCAACCATCGAAAAACTCAAGCTTCGGCGAGGTGGTGGGAGGGATGACTTTACGAACATCTTGGTTTCGAGAGCGTCATGCGAATCGCCACTTACTGAAGTGCAGTTGAACAGGATCTATCAAAAAGTAACACAAACCGCCAAGGGCGGAATCTCGAATGATCGTACTGCCGTCGCCTATGGCTCGGGGGTAAACGAATAACGCCTTAACCTTCCATTATCCCATTAGAATCCGCAACATGCGGCGGAGTGGTTCTGCGCTCCTCATAGCAACTGATCACCGACCGTAAAGGCAGTCAGCGCCGCCCTGGGTACCTAAAGGGTTAATCCGCCTAATCAAACTCCCCGTGAAGATACCATTCCTGGCCACGGCGATCTCGAAATACCCACAGCCAAGTCCCCGTCGACAATTCGATGCGAAAGTAATCGCGTTGCTGCGTTGCCCCTTGCCACCAACCCGTGTCGATTCGCTCCGGACCTGTTGCTCGAACCACGGAAAGAGGTGATCCATGGTAGATCATTCGGAGTGGCCTCCCGTTGTCGTCAACACGTTGCATTTCGATCCGTTTGGGGGGATTTTGCAATCGCATGGGGCGACGCCATAGTTCGTCCGCGTTAGGTTCCATCCCGCGTTCTTCGGCGAAGTTTCGCTTCGGTGCACGTGCGAGTTTGCGTTTGGTCTCTTGGGAGTGGCCGTCTTTCTTCCAGCCAGTTAGCGGTCGCCAGGAATAAGCGAGCTCGGGTTGTGGGTCGCGTTGGATTGCGGGTGCCACTACGGCTGTACGACCCATCCTCGCGCTGAGACTATCCACTAGCTTGGCAATAGCATCGCGATGAATGTTGGTATGGCGATCGAACAAATCGCTTTGCTGCCAAGTCAATGGGGCTGTCAAAGTCGCTTGGACTGAAACCGATCGGGCCCAATAGTGACTGGGGCCATTTGCGTAATGCGCATCAAGCTGGCCGATCAATAGCCATAATAAGTGTTCGGAATCGTTTGACGGTTGATAAAGCCCGATTTGGAACACACGGGCCACCGGCGTTGGTTGGCCGCTTTGGTTTTCGATTTCGGATTCAATGGGAATGGCATTGAGCTCCATTTCTATTCGGCAAACCAAACGCACCACGCCGTGTCCTATTCCGTTCAACACACGTGTTAGCCGATGGATTTGCTCAGTTACAATTGAATCGATCGTCGATCGCAAGGGTGTGGGATGTTCTAAACATTCCTCGATGGCGAGCTCAGGAGATGCGTGCAGGGTCAGGATCGGTTCGTATTGATTGTGAAGCGACTGATCCATGCGGCGGAGCAGTTGGTCATTGAATCGAGACGCCAATCCCACGCGAGGAAGTTCAACTAGCTGTCCAATTCTGCGGATACCTAGTCGATGCAACTTGGTGACAGTCGCTTGTTCCAGTCGCAATGCCTCGATGGGCAGCGGATAAGTGGCGATACCGATCGCTTCATGTGGTTCGAAAATGGTTATGGAGGGGCGTACCGATGAGTTGCCAGCGCGTTCTATTTCGGCCAGGTCCAAAGCGATTTGAGATCGGTGGTTATAGTTCGCAAGCGCCCACGCGGTGCCGATTGTATTTGCAATCGCGATGGATGCCCAGTAACCTTGATCGGCAACCCATTGGTGCACTGAGGATGCAAGTTTTGCATCGCCGCCAAAGAGTGGTGCGATGCCGGTTACATCGAGCAGTATGGATTGGGGTTGGTGCAACGATCGACCGGCCCACGGCTGAGGATCGAGTTGTTCGAGGCCAACTATGGGGCTGAAGCATTGGGCTGATTCTGCCAAAGAGCAAAGCGATTCGATGTCCGCTTGTGGATCGTGTTCTATCAGCTGTACCTCGGCGCATAGCGTGCTGGCTTGGCTGAGTTGCATTTGGGGTACGATGCCGAATGCTCGAGCGGTAGCATTGGCGGCGGTCACCACACGTCCACGCCGCGCGTCGCGCGAGTGCAAGATGATCGGCCCGATGGCCGTTGGATTTGTTTTTGGCTCAGCCTGCGATTTCGCGGCTGCGACGCGTTGGCTGGGCCAATTGGGCAGCCAAATGCAAAGCACTCGCATGCTCATGACGAGCCCCCTGCGTTGATGGAGCGTCGATCCATTGGCCGCGACTGTTCACGCCCACCGTTATGCGCGCGCCTGTTCGACCGCCGCTGCATCGAGCCAATTCCAGTTTGAACCAACGGATATCCTGCTGTTGCATTTCAAGGTTGTATTGTACGTTGTGCTCCTGTGTTGCAGCGCGGACTAACCATTGGACATCTGCCCAACTCGGTTGTGCGCGGGCGGATCTCGCATCGCGTATAAAAATACCTAACCCGCCACCTTGCTCGGCGGCCAACTGCAATTTTCTCGCAACGCGATCTTCAAGTGCTCCAACCTCTGCGATCACAGCCCCAATCGCAGGACAACGCAACACTTGAGCCAATCCCCAAATGGCGTCCGCATGGTTGGCCGGTTGCAATGCGATCACGCGTTCCAAAGGGATGCCGAGCGACTTCATTGCGGGTGGATAGAATTGGCGTTGCGGATCGACGACCACCAAATATTTCCCCTCAACGATAGCTTGTCGAGCAATCATGAGTGCGATCGACGAGACGCCCGAACCCGGGCCGCTACGAAGCAACTCCAACATGCTCCCACGCGCGTAACCGGCATTAGGCAGATGCCGATCCATGGTACGACAACCACTCGAAATGCATTCGTGATCCGGACGGCCGGCGGTTTCCATTTCGCGAATCTGACGCGATAGCTGTTCTAGTTTCTCGAAAGCCGTGGGCTCCCCGAGCGCCAAACCTGGCTCACAGGCTGCTGGCTCAAGCAGTGGTTGTTCAAACAGTGGTAAGTAAGGCGTCATGATGCGGCTCGCAGATTCGTTACGACTGAGATTAATGCTAGCATTTGTCGCTCGTGGCGTCCATGGAAACAAAATAGGAACGTCGCAATCCAAGCTCTGGCAAATGTGTCCGTGGCTACGCTCGAGCGTGGTTAACCAACAAATGAATGGAATCAGGTGACACGGTTGGTCAAACGCTGTGAAAAAGATGAAATCCTCGGGCGGGGCACGCTGAGAAATCGGCAGATCGAGGCATTTGCTGAGCCATTTCTGCAACTTGCGGCTTGAGCCGGACAACTGGAATTCCGTCTTCTGAAATCTGGCAAAATCAGTTACGGTAGGCTCAACTTGGAAAGGCGGGCGGAAGGCTGACGCCTACCAGTAGCACGACGCGCGAGCTAGTGAATTGAAAGCTGGAATCACTAGCTTGCTCGTCGTGCTAGCTAGGGTTAAACCTACCGCTCTCCTAAGAGATCTTTTTTTTCAACCGCTTACAATCAAAACCCCTGGATGCATAACTGGAGAAGATTTCAAGCGAAGATGGCCCTCGGGGCACTGATAGCGTGCGCTGTTGGTGTTGTTTGCCAAACTTGGGACCTTGAGATTTCTCGTTTCGTTCAAAGAGTTAAAATCCCTGGCGATTTTAGAAAAGCCATTAGCCTTTCCGAATCCTTCGCACACTCCAGTGGCGGAATAGTGATTTTTGCAACATTGCTTTGGATCGATTTCAAAAATCGAAAGAAATTATGGCATGCAGCCATCTTCACTTTGGTTTGCGGACTAGTATCCAACGCAGCCAAGTTAATGGTTCCACGCTATCGTCCGCATTCATTGGACATGTCGGAAATTGAAATTGCATCTAGCTGGCAAACCTGGGGAGTTCCCTGGACTGGCTCGTGGTTTGAAGAACAATTGCGTAGTTTCCCATCGGGGCACTCGGCCACCGCTGTTGCCTTTGCTATTGGTTTAACACGAGTTTATCCTCGAGGAAAATGGATATTTGCTTCGTTGGCTGTGCTCGCCTGTTTTCAACGACTCGAATCGAGCGCCCATTTTCTTTCGGATATCATGGGGGGCGTAGTCATTTCGCTGGTTCTTTCGTTATGGTATTGGAAAGATTCGTATTGTTCGAAATGCGACCACGTTGGTGAACTCCACGAATAGTCCCACATCCACCTTTGTTGAATACGGAATGAACTTACAGCCAGATTCTAAATCCATTTTCCCAGTTGCTGCTCAAGGTGGTGCTATTACGATTGGGAACTTCGATGGTGTACATCGCGGCCACCGAGCCATCATCCAGCAGGTTCGAAAGCTAGCAGACGAAGTTTCAGGACCAGCCGTGGTCTTTACCTTCGATCCCCCTCCTTCGCAATTGTTGCGCCCGGAGTTTGCACCGGCATCACTGACCGGAATTGCTCGTCGAACCGAACTGCTTAAAAAGCTCGGCATCGACTTCGTCATCGTTTATCCGACAACGACACAACTATTGGATCTAGAACCGGAGCAGTTTTTCGAAAACGTAGTCGTTCAATCATTGAGAGCGAAAGCCATTGCCGAGGGTGAGAACTTCCAGTTCGGCAGGCGTCGACGCGGCGATGTGACTATGTTGAAGCGATTATGTAACGAGCACCATCTGCAATTTTCATTGCTCCAACCACAAACGGACCAAGGAGAATGGATATCCAGCAGCCGCATTCGGTTGCTCATTGACTCGGGGAACATTGCTGGAGCAAATCAATTGCTTCTCGAACCGTATCGCATGTGTGGAACCGTCAAGCATGGCGCCAAACGTGGCCGTACGCTCGGGTTTCCTACCGCCAATCTTGAAAATATTTCAGTCCTTTGCCCTCCACCTGGAGTCTACGCAG
>JANLUJ010001292.1:0-2739 GCA_031363425.1 Pirellula sp. | reverse complement strand
GCCCTTGACCACCAACACCGCATTGATCGCCGGCGCCAGCGGCGCCACCTCCAAGCGCCTGATCGACGAGCTACCACATTTTCGACGATAGCAGTCTCGAAGATCGCTTCGGCCGCTTTCCATGGAGCATCAACAAGGGTCTGCTTGATGTGCTCCGGCAGATCGATGAGATCCTGCATCGGACGCTCGAGATGAAAATCTCCGGCGTGTATAAAGCGAATGGATTCCTTGCCCATGACCACCCTCCCTGTGGATTGGAATTGAACACTCTGCGTCATAGCAGAAGTGCGCCGCGATTCGCCCCAAACACTGCAATGCTAGCGAACGGATGTTGAGTCGCGACAAGTGGGGAGTTTAGTGGAAATGGATAGTCTCTGCCAATGTCGATTCGGCGCCAGCAAAGCCAAAACCAAAAAAATAATGCAGTTAGTCGAGCAGCAGGAAAAAACATACCACGATTGGTAGCTGAATTCGTAAGAATTCAGTTGTTTCCACGACGGGTAGCTGAATTCGTAAGAATTCAGTTGTTTCCGAATTCAGCTACGGTACGAGGCTCCATATGTATTGCCCGTAAAACGACTTGAGAAATTGCTTTCCTTTGAAAGGAAATGAGTTTATGCTATTTTGCAAATCTCTCAAAGTTGCTCCAAGAAATACAAGTCCGATCCTCCGAAACCTGCACTCCGCATTCGACGGAGCAAGTATTTTATCATTGCGGACGATGACAAGTAGGTTGGGTTCCTGCGTCTGAATGAAAGGCAAGTGGCTAAGCTCGAAAGCAAAACAGGCAGAACAAAAACGCCAAAGAAGAAATTTCTTGTTTTCGGAAAGAGATGGGCATTTAAGTGGGTCTTTTGGTTGAGCCGCGGGACCATAGGAAACAGTTCAATTCTTTTCGATTCTTTTTGTCGGGCTTTTTGGGGGAATGGGCATATCAGTTTATCGGGAAAGCGATTCAGCTTTCGCTCTGTTGTACAAGGTTGGCTAAAATCGGGCACGATCATGGATTCTCGGAATCCCCAAAGCAAAAAGTTCGCTTTTGCAATATTGAGTTTTCTCGGCTGGTTGGTTGCCGGTGATCTTCGGGTGTTTTCGCAGCCAACAGATTCAGGGTCGATGAATTCGCAATTGCAAACTGCAATCGAACGACTTGAAAGTTCTGCAACGGGAGATTTGGACAAATCCGAAGCCGTATTAAAGTTTGCTTTGCGAGATCCAGCGTATCGTGATTTGGCGACACACTCGTTGGCCCTAATCCATCTGAAGCGAGGTAATTTTGAAGCGGTCGCAAATTTCAATCGCAAGACCCACGAATTGTTTCTAGCTCCTTCACTGGACAAGCAGAGCCTTTTGCTTCGCATTCAAATGAGCTGCGATATTGCTACTGAATCAGAAACGGTTGCCGAGTCATTCTCGAAATTGGTCCGGTCGGCACTCAATGACCAACTGTCAAAGGACAGTCGACTTGCATGCGCTGCAATGATTGGCTTCATCGCAGGCATGCTTGAATTAGACCGAGCAAAATCCCCCATCGATCGCGAGCTACTGTTGACCGCAAAGGCTTCCTTACTCAAATTGCACGATACCGAGGTAGCAATATCGTTCGATGCCAGTTATCGGAAAGCATGCCTGCATGCAACGGCTCTTGCCGGTTGGCTACTGTCTCAGCAAAACCGGTCGCTCGATGATGCGACCGATTCGGCGAATGAAATGTCGACGCTCTTACGCGCTACGTCACAAGAGCGAAAACAATCGGTTTCCGGCATTCGAAACGAAATAAAGCGGCATCGAAAGGAGGTATTCGATTGCTCGAAGAAAAAGGTGGCGATTCAACAAGAAATCGACTTGGTTGTTTTTCAATGGAATTGCCACCCAGAAATTCACAATCCTATCAAGCCCGATCGCCGAAACATCTTCGTGCGGACGACTGAACAGGTCAAGGTTGGTTCGCACCGTGAACGTGTTAGAAAAACTCGTTATAGATTTGGTAAAGAGGAGACTGATTACGAAGACAAAGAAGTCGATGACTATCAGACCAGATCCCGCTCGCAGTCGGCAATCGATCGAGACATAGATGCTATCTACTTGCCCAGGTTGAATCAGTTTCTAGCATTGAAGCAAGCTGCCCAGGCTCTCATCGACAGAAAGGCGTATTGGGAATTTCAATTCCGGAACGCAGATGAAGACATCCAAAACGCCAACCGCGGGATCAAAGAACTAGAAGAAAGAGGAAGGGAAGAACAATCAAACCTAAAACGGCTTCGGTCGGACACGAGGATTGCAAACGAAGCCATAATTGCCCTAAAAACCGGAAGTCCTAAATCCGCATTCCGACCACCTAATTTTGAACTCTTCGATTACACTTTGGAGACTAAGATCCTTCTAAAGGATCTAGCAAACGTAAAAAAGTAAGCGTAGCATTCAAGGGGACTTCGTTGGTCATCTACGGCGTTGCATTGTTGGCATTCTGCATGCTCTGCGGGCTTGTTGTTGGGCAGGCGATAGGGTGGCTGATTGGAATTCAAGCCAATGTGGGAGGAGTTGGCTTCGCCATGTTGGCATTGATTGCATTGGCCGAACTATTGAAACGCCGTGGTTTTCTCAATAACGTTTCACAGCAGGGAATCCTCTTTTGGAGCTCCATTTATATACCGATCGTCGTTGCTATGGCTGCGAGCCAAGACGTTCGCTCTGCCATAAAAGGGGGGCCGGTCGCAGTCTTGGCCGGCGGAATCGCCA
>JANLUJ010001232.1:0-1879 GCA_031363425.1 Pirellula sp. | reverse complement strand
ATTCTTGAATCCCACCGGCTTGGAGCTTGTACAGCTTTAGAACGCCCCCATGGGCTTGCCCATGGGACGTAAAGCTTCCTGGCTAGAAGCGATCGAATTAATCATTTCCCGCCTCCCCTCCCAGGCCAACGCCACAGGCGTTGGACTGGGAGGGGAGGCGGGCGTTCCCGTGGTACACGCCTCTAGCTTATAAGCTTTGGCTCCAACGAGACGAGCTCGTTGGGGGCCCGCAAAAACAGATTTTCCAAACCTTTACAAGCTCCTTGGCCGTTGGATCGTTCGGGCTTTTTGGCTAATCACTGAGTCAGCCCAAGAGCTATCAACTAAATCATTGATACGAAAGTGAGACGGCCTACTAACGAGTTGGGCCGCTAATTGGAGTTGGCGTTCGGAGCAACCGTTTGTTGCGACGGTGCATTCACGCCCGTGAACTTCTGTAATCTAGGCGTTGGTGTCGTCTTGATCAACGCTCTGTGCACCAACGTTTGATATGCTCCAGAGGAGGTCGCGGGCTCGATCTCAGTTACCAGAATCTGAGGTAATGGTCCCGACGGAATGAGTTGAGAAACGGCTAGTTGAACGCTTTCTACGCGAGCGTTTGTTTCCTGCTCGGTGTTTCCGGCCTTGACATAGACGATCCGCTGATTTTGCGGAGCTTGTGTGACGATCCACTGGACTTTGAGAGCGCCGGCTTCATTGAGAGCATGCTGAGTTGAAAACAAACCGGATCCGAGGGTATTGTTTTCCCTCCAACCGTTGTCTCGCATGACGTCAAAAGGTGCGATAACCGAATTGGCATCCGCACCACGAAACGGTTGAGGCCAAGCCACGTTTCGAGCATAATCGACGCCAGCCTTGTGTCTCATGTCGGCGCATCCGATGATCCCGAATGACAGAGCGGAAATCGATAGTGTCGCGAGAGTTCGTCGCATGTTGTAATTCCCTTTACCACTTGGCTTCACAGTTTCCATTGCTTGGCCCTTCCGTCCTTCGGGTCCAATCCTCTTTTGGATCGGCAGATAGTTCGTATCGTCATCGCAAATGCTTCTCAACGTCCGTTAGTTTGCATATCCAGTAAACTCGCTTCATTCCATTGCTATCATTAGCAGCGCCGGCAGCCCTCAAATCCTTCCATCTTTACTCAACTTCCGTAGCCGGAACTTCCGATGGATTGCATAGCAAAGTATGCAGTCGTCAAACTCTGCGTCATCGTTAAGTAATGAGTTGCTGGGGGTACCATGGATATAAGAAACATTAGCGAATTTAGGCGTCAAGCCTTTCGAAAGGCTTTCCAAGCGGGACTAAGCGTTGGAGTATTCGCAATTGCAAGTCTCGTGGATTCTAACCCTGTCTTTGCCCAACTACGCACTGGCCGAAGTACGGATCGCGAGTTCTACAATCCGAGTGGACAAACAGCCAAGACCGACAATTCGGTCAAGAAGGACCGCTCAAAAGCGGATGTAGTTCATGCCTCTGCGAACGAAACGATTTACCGCGAGGAAGAGGAAGAACCTATTCGTCCTCGTCAAGTAAAAAAACCGGTCACCCAGGTTCGCAAAGCCTCCAATGAAAGCCAAGCTAGTCGGGTAGTTCAAGCCAATTGCAAAAACTGTCAAGCTGGAGCTGCACATAGCAGCGACTACGCGGAATCATCGGTCCTGAGCGAAGAAATGGTCGACCCAAACGCAATGGTGTTGGGCTCAAACCATCAGCCGTGCATGACAGGTTGCGACAGTGGCGTGATGCTGCAGCCGCCGAATGTTGTTGGCAACTTGCTTCGCAGAATGCAACTACGCATCGAAGCAGCCACATTTTGGCCCGAGGGACAAAATCTACCGCAGCTGGTAACAACGCGTAGGCCTGCCAACGATCCGGCCGG
>JANLUJ010001200.1:0-1731 GCA_031363425.1 Pirellula sp. | reverse complement strand
AATTGAAATCGGATCGCATTCAGTTAAACGATGTTCACCGATTTGAGAACTCTCCTGTCCAAATGGGGTCGCGGTTGCATTGGAATCTTCACGGACTTTGGCAACAAATTGAACACGGACTTTCCATAGCTTCCAAGGAATATGGTGATCGACTAACTAGCATCGGCGTGGACACTTGGGGGGTTGACTTCGTTCTGCTTGATCGAAACCAGGATCTAGTCGGCCCGGGAGTATGCTATCGAGATGCCAGGACCAAAGGCATGATGAAACGCGTTTTTGACTCGATTTCTCAGGCGGACATCTTCGAACAAACTGGCGTTCAGTTTATGGAGCTCAATACACTTTATCAACTTTATTCGATGCGAGCAGAGAATTCACCGTTGCTCGATGTGGCCGAACATTTTTTGATGATTCCCGATTTCATACATTGGCTGCTCAACGGCTCAATAGTCAACGAATATACCAATGCCAGCACCACACAAATCCTCAATGCAACGAATGGCAGCTGGTCTTCGAAAATACTTGATGCGCTAAATATCCCGAAACACATTTTTAAACTACCTGTTCAACCAGGTACTCAGCTTGGACCACTCAGATCCAGTGTGCTTGCGCGAACTGGATTGAATCCACGCGTACAAGTGATCGCTCCAGCCACCCACGACACAGGCTCTGCGGTCATCGCAGTGCCAGCCGATGATTTTGCAAGCTCGCAGCCCAATTGGTGTTACATTAGCAGCGGCACTTGGTCGTTAATGGGTGTGGAATTGGCGAAACCTGTACTCACCGACGCATGCAGACAACTCAACTTCACAAACGAAGGCGGGGCCAATGGAAGCGTTCGATTGCTTAAGAATATCGCTGGGCTCTGGCCATTTCAACAATGCCGCGCAGCTTGGCAACGTTCGGGTACACGCTATGAATGGGGCGAACTAGCAGCCATGGCAGCGAGGGCAAAGCCATTGCAATGCCTAATTGACCTGGACCATCCCAAGCTAGTCGCGCCGAATAACATGTTGGAGACCATTCTAGCCTTCGTTAAGCATACGAACCAAGCGTCTCCCGTCGATGATGGGGCAATTGCCAGAGCAACTTTGGAGAGCTTAGCGCTTCGATATCGATCCTGTTTGGGGTGGCTCGAGCAAATTCTGGGTTACCGTCTCGAAACCATTCACATAGTCGGGGGCGGCGTCAAAAACGAATTGCTATGCCAGATGACAGCGGACGCATGCCAACGCCCGGTGATTGCAGGACCGGTGGAGGCGACCGCACTTGGAAACACAATTGCGCAATTGGTCTCGCTCGGGAGATTCTCCTCGATCGCCGAGGGGCGGCGTTGGATGCGGTCCATGAGCGATATCGTCCATTATGAACCCAAATCCAGTGACGACTGGGACAAGGCGGCTGAACGCTTAGACTCGTATGCTAGGATCGCTACGAACTGGTAGATAGTAGAACAGTTGTCCCAGCTGTTCCCACCCAGCGTCCCCAACTCATCGCTATTTCTTTGCGCTAGAATGAGTGGGAAAGAAAGGAGGAATTATCTCGTTTCAGCGTCATGAAACGAAAAGCAGAATTGAATTGGTGACGCTGTGTGCCTTGGTGCTATGTGCTTGATAACTTCATATTCATGAACAATCCCACCTGCGATGTGATGGCTCGTTCTGTTGGTAGTCTTTCCATCGAACTTGCGCCATAAAATCCATCAATCGCACATCGGTCTAGTATGTATTG
>JANLUJ010001152.1:0-3092 GCA_031363425.1 Pirellula sp. | reverse complement strand
GGCTGTAAGCATATGCCACTTTTCGTCTCACCCAAAAATCAAAGTTGGACAGAGCACTATTTCCCATGCAATAACTCGATAGCTTGAGTTCGAAGTGTCTTAATGACGCGCAAGTTCTTGGAAACCCCGTTGATATCGTTACGCGAATTGCAGTCAGCCACATCCTTTTCCAGAAACCTAGCCGCTGCGAGAATGGATTCTGCTGCATGCCAGTGTGCGTCGCTAATGGAGTCGATGTCAGTATTAATTCTTGCCGGCGGCGTCCCTAAATCAAGGCGGCTTGGTTGCGAGCCGCTCGCGTTATTTGCGTCAACTCCATGAACCACATCGTTCCGATTCGTTGGAGAAACGTCCCCTTTGAGCAATAATCGCTGGATCTCGAGAAAGAGCGGATCATTTTTGTAATCTTCAGACGCAGGTTCCAAGAGTGTTCGGCTTGGAATTGCATCTGATAGTTGAGGTCGCTTCACCAAGGTGTGAACTGCTTTTTGCTGCCGAAGATTGGGATTTCCAGTCGCGTCAAACCGAACCGCCAAATCCATTTCCTTTGGCGAGATCAAATGGATGCTTACATCGAACGCGTGTTTTGGTACGAGTGGTCCTATTTTCCATAACAGTACCCCGTCGGTTTGCTCAGTTGTTCCGACGGAAGTTGCCTGCACTAGGATTTCCTTTGGCAAAACAATGCTCAGAATGACGTTTTCGGCCTTCGTTTTTCCGTCATTGAACAGAGTTGCCGTGTAGAGGAGATCTTGATCCGGAAGAGCAAGCTCAGGCCCAGTTATCTTCAATTGAAGTTCCGCCGCGCTCCACGTTATAGACGTTGTCCCCTTCGCGACCGGAGGTTCTGGGACCGGTTGGTCAAACTGCGTTGGTTGAATGACTTCGATGCCGACCATTACGGTCCCTTGTACGTCCGCTTTGCTAGGTACTTGTGCAATTTCCAATCTCGCAGTTCCATCTTGACCGATCTCAACCACCGCTGTTTCCGCATTGGATGGGAGAAACCTCGCAAAATCAGAGTTGGATATTTTATAGCGAACTCTCCAACCCACCGCTGGTTCCCTGTCGCGATCCACACGAGTTATCAATTGCGTTGGATTGCCATTGATTGAATACTGAGGCGCCGGAAATATCCAAGTTGGCTGCGAATCGGGGGGCTGAGCGAATGCTGAAACCGCATCACAGAAATAGAACACGGCAATTGCAATCGTTCCAAAAAGTCGTGCCAAATCAAAGACTGCCAAACTGTTGTCGAAACGCTTCATCGTCATCACTCCATCGATCGATACCGTGATCCTGTTTTCAAACAGCCGCTACGAATGCGACTAAACATTGTATCAAGAACGGCCCAGGGGGCATGCTACACGTTGTTTTCAGTCAGCCGATCGCCCAACAAGGTCTTTTTTGGATTTCTCAATTTATTCTTGCCCATGTTCGAGGTATAACGAATTGACGATGTTTCTCGACTTTCGCAAAGGGCCGATCATGTATCGCTGCCGATTCACCTATCCAATGTCCCTGGTTTTTTTTACCGTCTTCGCTACGGCTGTGGTTGTTGATCCAACGATCTCCGTTGGCCAAGAAGATTTCACCTCTAGCAAACGTACCGTTCTCGACGCAATACGCGCGATGGACTCTAACGCAGAGAAAGACATGGAGTGGGTTGTCGCATTTCTCGAAAAGAGAGTGGAAGAAAATGTCAGAGACTCGATGGCAAACTGTGTTCTCGCAATCATCCAATTTCGAGCTCACAATTTTGAAGGTGCATTGAAATCAATAGAACGAGCAAATGCCGGCGACAAGGCTGCTTCGACGCGTTCGACTACAGGCAAGTTTCAATTGCTATGTGCTATCAATGCAGACGATGCTGAGACATCAACTAGGCTCTTTCAAGCTTTGCTGAATGCATGCCAACGGGAGGCTACGCCTCTTAACTTGCGAAAATCGTTCTGCGAGTGGATGGGCGAAATCATTGGCGTTCTGGATTCCGAGCAAGCTGAATCGCCAATTGAACTTGAACTGTTAGCGAAAGCCAAGAAGTCTCTACTAGGCATGGCTGAAACCAAACTTAGCCAAGCGTTCGAAAACCAATATTCGCATTCCCACGCCCGAGCCGAAGAGATCAAAAAAACACTCCACCGTTATGCCGAATTAGGGGATGCCGGCATGCAGGATCTTGAACGCTCCCTGGCTGACGAATTGGAAAAGCTTGAACAAATACTTGCTGCTTCGGTCAAGGAAACGAAAGAACTTTCCAACGAAAATCAGGCCGCAGTAAAGAGTCTACGGCAGGAAATGGTTAGCGTCCGAGAACAGATTCGTCGAGTAGAAGCAGAGTGGGAAGCCATCACTCCAGGCATGCCTGTTCCAATACCGCCACCGCTTGGACCGCCAGTCCCGCCAAATCGCGACGCAATCTATGTGAATCCAATTACTTCGCGACTTATCACAGAAATCATTAACAACCAACCCATCACCCGCACCGTTCTCGTGAGTCGCAATTTTTTCGACATCGATGCCGAGCGGAACGCTGTCTTTCAAACGCAGATGGCGTATTATCAAAATCAATTGAATAACTTTAATCTCCAGTCATCATTATTCAGCCAATATCAAAAGAACGTGGTTGAATGGAAGAAACGTGACGAAGAGCGTCGAAAAAAACTGAGTGAACAACGCAAATCATTAGAATCGCAATTGGCGCAAATAAAAATCAAAATCGATGCGTTGGAGGGCATCAAAAAGGAAAACGCGGGAGGTAACTCCGAATTGCGAAGTTCAATCGTTCAGCTCAAGTCGGAGCAGTTAGCTGTTCGCAGGATTTTAAATGCCGCCAAGAAGGGAAAGCCAAGCCTCGCGCTGCGACCAATCACGATCGACGCTTGGTTGATTGCTGAGGAAAAGAATAGGCTCTTGAAACTCATCGCAGACAAGCCTTAGTGAGTCGCCGATACTCGCTTGACATCGCAGTGTCACTACGGATGGTCCCACCTGCCGGGCTTGCCGAGTACGACATTACCAACATTCCAACTCACTGTTGATGGATTCTTTCGTGTCTTCGTGCTCAGTACCTAGTGCCACTGATTGGAATT
>JANLUJ010001142.1:0-5087 GCA_031363425.1 Pirellula sp. | reverse complement strand
GCTGTTCCTGCGCACTTTCAAAGAGTCGAGGTATCGCAACTGTTGTCCAACAGTCAATCCCACCGTGGGAGAATAGTTCGCTTGGACGGAACCGTCTATCGGATCGATCCTAGCGCGTCGATCTCAGAGGCAGGCTTTGGCAAGACCGAATACCAAGTCATTTGGCTGAAGCCTGATGATACAAGCAACCAGCCTATTTGCGTCTATGTTCCGAACGAAAATGTCGACGCAGGCGTAAAGCTTGAAAAAGATTCCCATGTGACTATGACTGGAATCTTCTTCAAACGAATTGCCTATGCGTCACAACGAGGGGCGGACATCGCGCCTCTATTGCTCGCCGCATACGTATCACCCTTTGAAACGATAACTACCTCTGCTGCAGACAACCCGTTCCGCACTTTGAAACCTATCCGATTGGAGGGCAAGCTTTGGCAACCGCCAGTCGAAACAAAATCCCCGCTCGCAATTCTGAAGAACAGGATGATGCTTGCTTTGGAGTCTCTGGATGCTGCGACTCTTGAATCAGGTTTTCATGGGCGAGTTGCTTCCGAGGCAATAAAGCCCATCTTGGAATTGGAACGCCTCGTTCCAGAGCTAGATCTACTCTTGCAACAGCAGTTGGCATGGCCGATTGGGGAGTTTGCGACCCTAGCCCGAATGGCTGGAACCGTTACAAAACTTGAGCGTGTGCCCATCGATCCTAAATACTCAGCTTTGCTAGACCGATCACACATCTATCGCTGTCAGTTCCAACATGACGGTTCAGTGATTGCATTTCTCAGCGAGTCCGTTCCATCAGAATGGTTGCAGGCCGACGGGAATGCATTCGACGCAATTCGGCAACCATGCATTGTCGATGGATTATGCATAACAAGGGGCGATGGCACCAAGCTTGCATGGACCCTGTCTCCAAAGTGGAGATTAGCCGATGGGCCTTCAGCCCTCGACACATCCGCGCTAACACCCAAGATCTCGGAGGGCATGAAGTACCTGTTGGTCAACGGCTGGGACTTGGCTTGGATGGACCGAATTCGCGAACTGCAAATCGACCCTATTAAACCGCTTTCACCAAGAGAAATGGAGCCGCTTTTCTCACTGATGCGCCTTGCAAAACAGACTCCGTTTGCGGGCTCTGGGACACCTAACTCTTCCAAGACTATTGACCAATCCATTGTCAATTTACTAGATACTCTCACTCGTTCCAATACAAAAGCCAAGCATGTTATGGAGCGGGTGTCGATGAAAATGCGCATCGTACGAGTCTCGTGCGTGCCGATCTTAGACCCTGCGCAGGCTGCAATTCTGGGAATCGATCATTACTATCAATTGGATGGAATGGCGGACATTGGGAATCGCACCTACGAAAAAAAGGAGGGCAACATTCCCATCATCTATCACAAAGAGTATCCAGTCACTTGCGTTTCGATTGATATACCCGCTTGGTTGATGTCAGATCAGCAAAGTGATTCCACGTCAAACATCCAACAAGTTTGGTATCCGCGAACGAAGGCAACCGCAGCCGGTTGGTTCTATCGATTTTGGAGCTACAAAACGCAAGAGACGACGCAATCACCTAACACAAACCAGAGGCAGATCAGCCCGCTGATTGCGTTGGATAAACTTGAGCTCGGCGTTGCATCGAATGATGTTGACGATTCACCCAACATTGCTTCAAAAATGGCCAACGCGATCACGGTCATCATTAGCGTGTTGGGTACGATTGGCATTTGGTGGTTTGTACGACGATCGATCAAGACGCGATAGCCTCGCTAACAAAGCCGAGTCAAAAGCTCTCCGTCCTGCCCGTCCGGGCGGAAGCCGCGTCCGACCCCCAAGTACACTTCTAATTCTTCCACTGCCTTTCATTGGATTTTACCCAGGAACGAATTTCCTCGGAATCCATGCCACCAACTCGATCATCAATGACTTTGCCGCGCAGGAACAGAAATGAGTGCGGAATACTCCGGACACCATAGTGCCCCGCAAGCTTTGGATTCGCATCTACATCCAGAATAACGACTTTGACCTCGGCCTCGCCGGCACTTTCGTATTCCGCTAACGCTCTGTCGGTCGCAAGACAGGGTGGGCACCATGTCGCACCGAACTTCACCAGCACTGGACGAGTTTCTTTCGCAACAACAGCTTGAAAATAATCGTCAGTCGAAGGTTCGATTTTACGTTTGTTGCTCGGCTGCAAGTACAACAAACAAACACCGATGACTATTGCGCCGACGATCCAATTGCTGTAACGATTGATGTTGGGGAGGACGTTTTTCATAATTGAGTTTAGAACCGATCTATCGTACCAGTAAGTTGTCTCTTTACGTTCGCAGGCGCTACAACGCGTTCAAAAACGCAAGTAAATCTTCGAGTTGTTGTTCCGTTAAGCTCTCTTCGAGACGGTGTTTCTTGTCGACCAATACGCCTCGAATACCGTTTGCTCGACCATCGTGAAACAATTCGGGACCACGTTGCGAAATGCCACGCAAACTTGGTGGATTGAAAAGCTTTTGTCGGTTCTCATCAACCAGACCTACATCGTAAACATCGTGCGAAGTATAGGACGAACCCGAATGACAATCCGTACATCCTCGTCCTTCAAAAAGCTTTCGCCCCCGCTGAACCGCCTGTTCCGATTTCACGCCCCGAGCCGCAGAAAGTGAAACGGCTGGTGAGAGTGACTCCATATAAGCTGCTATTTGTTCGACTTCATCCGCATCAAGCTTGCGATAACTGTGCATCGTCTTTCGTATGGACGAAATAACCTGCCCCTGCAATTGCTCCTCGTGACCCAGCCATGTGTACGGTGCCGTCCCTTTTACACCAAGCAAACTCGGTACGCGTTTCGGTGCTCCGTAACTGCGATCGCCGATATTATCGGAAAGCTGTCCGTTAGTGTGACCATCTACATGGCACGACGCGCACGTCAACCACCGGTCATGCGACAGTGTCGCGCTATGAAATAGCTGCTCGCCCAACTCGGGTTCCGTTAGTGTTCGCATGGTGCCTTGTGAGATGACGCTCGAAACGCTTGCTCCCTCAACATCCACAACACTGATCGTATCATCAAACTGATTTGCAACGTACAACAATTCGGCATCGGTCGACCACACGACAGCCGATGGGTAGCGGCCGACTGGAACGTATTTGTATGTGTAAGCGTCTGCACGACCGATGGCCAACATGTCTGTTCCGCCGACTGACACAGCAACTTTGCCCGTCGCATTGTGAACGGACAAATCGGTCGGCTCAGCCGATCCATTCCCTGGCACACCTACTGGGTTGACTCGTCCTCCGACGTAGATTCGCTCCCCTCGCTCTCTCATTAGCAGTTCGAGATCGATCAAACGAACATCGTTCGCCATCAAAACACCCCAATGAATTTCGTTTTGATCTGTCCTCGAAAACTCATTTAACATGGCATGCAGCGTTACCAAATCCTTGCCATAAAGTACCAGGCCGCGAATGGAAGTTCCGAAAAAATCGTGATTGATGTTTACCTTGCCATCGTTCGTGTTCAGAATCAGCAATTCTCGTCCAAAGCTATCAGCTACTGCCAATCCGCGTTCATTGCCTAAGGAAACCATTTTTCGTGGTGCAATTGGGACATCCCATACATCATCCGGCTTGATGGTTTCGACTACACTTGAAGCGGAATAATCCTCCTGGTTCCAACGCGTCAGCTCCTCTGTCAAGTTGATGGACTCGACCCGCCTTGACCAGAGGCACGCAACGAATAGGCATTGCGATTCAGAATCCCATTGAAGACTCACAGGTGAATGAGAATTGAGGATGACAGCGGCGCTCTCCAGTTTATTCCCTGACCAACGAAGTATGTGTGTTTTATTCGATTTCGTCGAACAAGCGGCGATCCAATGACCACCCAGACTCGCCAACGCATCTAAAGATTCATCCAACTTCACACATGCAGTTTTTTGATTCGTTTGAGTGCTGTAGACTTCAAGCTCGCCAGTCCCCGAACATGCGACAAGTAGATGTAGATTGCTTGCATCTAACATTAAATCAACGGGACGCCGATACTTCGCGCCAATTTCATCTGTCGATCCCCAAACTGCACCAGAAAAAGTCAGGAGCCAGCAAGTCAACGTTGCGACTTGAGAAGCAAGCAATCCATTTGATTTGTTCTTCAAGATTTGATCCTTCGTTTAAAGCTTTCCAGCCGCCTTACGGAATTGTTCAAACGTATTTCGCAGTGATTCCGGGGGACGAACACGAACGCCTTCTTCAAGATAGCCGTTCAAACTATCATCTCGATCGTTGACTCTTTGTTCTTTGCTTTTGAACTGCCGCTGGCCGAGCGATTTCAGAATTTCGTCAACCTCCCTCTTTTTGTTTGGGTCTGACTTTGCCAATTCCTTGGCCTCGGACCAACGGCTAAGAAACTTTTTCAAGTCTTCTTCCGACCATTTTAGCCGCTTGAGCAACTCCGGATCGGGTTGATCTTTCTGCTGTTTCAAATAGTCCAAAGCTAGGTCAGTAACTTTGTCCGCATACTCCTTTTTGGCGGGGTCCGTGCGATTTTCTGTCGGGTCGACCCCACCCTTCGAGGAACTGCCTTTGCCACTTGTGCTGTCTTTATTTACGCCACTTGACGAGCTTCCCGAGGGGTCAGCAAGCTTCTTATCACCGGCTTGCTTGTCGTCGCCTTGCTTATCTCCGCCTTGCTTATTACCGGCTTGCTTATTACCGCCTTGCTTATCACCGCCTTGCTTATTACCGGCTTGCTTGTCACCGGCTTGCTTGTCTCCTCCTTGCTTGTCACCGCCTTGCTTGTCACCGCCTTGCTTGTCACCGCCTTGCTTGTCGCCGCCTTGCTTATCACCGCCTTGCTTATCACCGCCTTGCTTATCACCGCCTTGCTTATCTCCGCCTTGCTTGTCACCGCCTTGCTTGTCACCGCCTTGCTTGTCACCGCCTTGCTTATCGCCGCCTTGCTTATCACCGCCTTGCTTGTCGCCGCCCTGTTTGTCGCCGCCTTGTTTGTCGCCGCCCTGTTTGTCGCCGCCTTGTTTGTCGCCGCCTTGTTTGTCGCCGCCTTGTTTGTCGCCGGCTTGCGTGTCGCCAAC
>JANLUJ010001123.1:0-6817 GCA_031363425.1 Pirellula sp. | reverse complement strand
AATTGAACGGCCAACGAAATGTCTTCGATTGGATTCTGGGCGTTATCTCTTTCGACGACAAAGAACCCTGCAAAATGGAATTCTTCGAGAATCGCGACGATTTCGGGAAATTCCGCCATGCCTCTTCCTAACGGAACCTCGGTGCCGCGGCCACGTGCTTTGTCTTTGACGCCGTCTTTGGCATGTACAAGCATGACGTGTTTGGCGATCGACTGCAAATGCTCCAGATCGTATCCATTGACGAGCAAGTTGCCGGGATTGAGAGTGATGCCAACGCTTCCATCGGGGAGTGAGTCGACCAGGGATGCGAGTCGGGCCAATGGCTCGGCGCCAGTCTCGCATCCAAGAAACGCACCGACGCGGTGGCTATAAGTACCCAGATCGCTCAGGACCGTGCGCATTAGCTGGAAGGCGGGATCGTCAGGTGATTCCGGGATCGCGCCCACGTGATTCACGACCACGTTAGCTCCGAGGTCGTGCGCCATTTTCATGGCCTGTTTGGTACCATCAATACGGCGTTCCAATTCGTCCTCACATTCGTAACCCCGACGAGTGGGGTACCTGACCGATGCGACTCGCAAATTGAGATCTTCGAGCAATTTCCGAACTTGTCGGAGAGCAGTGCCGACAAGATCGGAAGGCTTCAGTTCGTAGCGAGCATCGATTTCGATCGCATCCGCGCCCATGCGCGCCGCTGCGTGCAAAGCTTCTTTAAACGGCAACCTCAATCCAGTGAGTTGAACTCCTACACGTAGACCAGGCAAAATGCGACCTCTATCAAAAGCGTTTCGCCGATACCCGAAGGGTACCGCTCTCATCATCGGCACCATTCTATACGGATGGTGCTTCGCGTCTACGCATGCCGACGACAACACCGCGGCTGAAATCGTGGCGGAATGGGATTTCGGGGCAAAAGAAGACGTACGTCGGGATGGTTGGCCAGATGATTGGACTCGACGGACGGGTCAGGAATATCCAAAATTCATTCCCATTGGAATTTATCAAAACGCGAGAACTGCTGACGATCTAGCGGAAATCGAGAGCTTTCGCAGATTTTCTTCTCAGTGCATGGTTGCCTGGCAGCAAGGGAAGTGGCCATGGCAGATCATACCCGAAAAAGTGCCACCAGAAATTGATCGACTGCTTGAGAGAACTCTTTTGAATCCGTACTTGCGAATTCAAATGGACGGCGGTGCGGTCGAGGTCTCCTCTCCGATGGTTGAGGTGGATATTCATTCAGTGTACTTCATGACCGCCTTGATCCATTGCGATTCAGAGGACTACGACGCGAGTGCGAAGTTGCGTTTTTTGGACAGCAAACGAGCGAAGTTATTTGAAATGCCGACCAAAGCCTTCTCTGGAAAGACTGGGTGGAAAGCCGCTGCAACAGAGTCTCAGTACTCCGCTCGCGATGACATTGCTTTCGTCCAGGCAGTGGTTCAAGTTCGGCCAAAAACGATAAAGTCATACCGCGGCGAATTTGGATTTGATGCCATTAGGATCCTTCGCACGCCTAGGCTTAGTTTATCCGTCGATCGCCCCCTGGCGTATTACCGAAAAGGGGAAGACGTAATCGCGCGATGCACCGCCAACGGGATGACCAGCAATCAAACCTCCATTAAGTTGGTGCTTCATGATCACACGGGAAAAGAAGTTGATTCCGTCACCAAACTGTTTGTTCGGCAGGATTCCGAGCCGACTCGACTTGTTTCGAAACGCGAAACGGAATCCAAACTTAACAAGACTTCCTATTGGGACGGAAGTTGCGAATGGCAGATGACAAATCTACAACCGGGATATTACGAAATAACAACACAGCTCACAAAGGGAAAGTCCGGTGTCTTCGAACTGGACGAGCAATTTTGCGTTATGCCATTGGAGAGTCAACCAAAGCCCGATTCACGTTTTGGTTGGACCATGTCTTCTAAGAACAATGGTAACTTCGATGTTCTTGATACGATGCGACTCATTGACATACTTCGATTCGGGCAAGTTGGAAGAGTCAAGCTCCCTGTTTGGTATGATTCCCGCGACGCTGCGGCAAGCAAATCGGCCATTGAAAGAATTGATAGAGTCCAGTTGGCTGGCATAACCTGTGTCGGCGTGATCGCAACGCCCCCGCCGACCATTCGCAACAAATTCACACGGCTTAATCCCAGTGAAACAGCTTCTGCTCTCGAAGATTCACTTCTGGTGCAATCTTTTTTGGAGCCGGTCATGAGTCAGATGTGCGCTCGCATTTCTGACTTCCAAATAGGTTGGGACCACGAAACCGATTTTTTGTCCAATCCAAGACTAAAGCCTGCTTTGGAAGTAATCAAAAACCTTTCGCGACGCTACGGGCAAGAAGCTCAAATCATTGCCGCACATAACCCGTTGATTGCCGCTTCCAAAGATTCAGTTATCGATCGATGGCAGTTGTATTCCTCTCATCCATTTACTGCTCGGGAAACCGAAAGTCTGTTTGGTAAGAACGAAACCAACGACTTCACCAACAAGACACCCTGGTTGAATCTGACACCGCTCAACGCAACGAAGTACTCGTTGAGCGCTCGAGTTCAAGATCTTGCAGCTAGGATGCTAAGTATTGCCGGGGAGTTGGGAACGCAAAATACAACAGCATGGGTATCGAACCCAGCAGACCCCGACGTTGGAGTTTTGGATAGCAATGGAGGACCTCGAGAAATGTTACTTCCATTCCGTTCAATGGCTGTCGCGATAGCAGGAAAACGACAGGTTGGAAGTCTGCCGATCCCATCGCTAGGAGAGAATTATCTTCTCGTCTCGGGCGACGAAGCGAAGTTGATCGCTTGGTCCGCACGTCCTACCACGCCTCAACTTTATCTTGGAGAGGACGTTTCAGCCCAGGATGTGTGGGGACGAACCGTTGCAGTGGAAACCATCATCACCGCAAATGGCCCGGAACAACGACTGACAATTGGAAAATGGCCCGTCATCATTCGGGGAATTGATTCTCGAGTGGCTAAACTCCGCATGGGAATCAAACTGGAAGAAACTCGAATTGATCCAATCGTTGGCCAAGCACAAGAACTGAAGGTCCGGGTTTCAAACCCTCTTTCTAATCTCGTAATCGGGCAATTGAAAGTAATTGCTCCAACGATTTTAGCGGAAGAGGCGAGTACAAGCTTCGAACTAGACCAAAATTCCATCGGGTCCGTCTCCGTACCCTTGCTTATTCGACCCGATGCAAACACATCGTCTGCATCCATCAAACTTGCATTCGCTATCCAGGGCGAGAAGCCCGTAACCTTTGTCGTAGATCAGGAGATCCAAGTCGGTACGAGCGATTTTGAATTCGAGGTTCGGTACGAAATCGACAGCGAAAATCAGATACGATTACTCATCGCGGCAATCAACCACCAATCGAGCCCACTTAGTTTTGATTGTGTCTTGCTGATCCCGAACCGCCCTCGGGCTCGTACGCAGATAGCCGGACTTGTAGACCGAGTTTCCAAAGTCATTGTGCTAGAGAATGCGTCGGAGTTGACTGGCAAGACCCTGTGGTTGCGTTGCGAGCAGATTTCCACCAATCGGGTTCTCAACTATCGCATCGAGATAAATCCTTAACAGCACCATGCGATGAAGATACTCATTTCGGACGACGACTACTCAGCGAGATATGCTCTAAAAAAACTACTGGCTGGCGACAACCGCACCATTTTAGAGGCGGCCGACGGCAAGCAGACTTTGGACATCATTTTCGAGTCGGTTCCAGATCTGGTGTTCCTCGATTTGAATATGCCAATCAAAGACGGAAAAGCCGTCCTAGCTGCCCTTCAACAAAACTCCAGTTTTTGTAGGCCAGAAATCATTGTTGTGACAGCCAACGATACGGTTGCGGATGCGGTGGAATGTATCCGCTTGGGCGCAACTGATTTTGTCACAAAGCCATTTGAAATAGAGCGGATGAGATCGATTGCGATTCGTTCGCAGCAAAGGGTTCAGTTGCAGGATCGATTGGCAGCCGTGCAGCTGCAGCTTGAATCGCAAGCTGGTGCGACATCCTTTGATGGCATGATTGGAGTCAGCCGCGTCATGCAACAGCTCTTTTCAAAAATTTGCAAGTCGGCTGCGACCAACCTCCCGGTACTTGTCCACGGAGAGAGCGGAACCGGAAAGGAGTTGGTGGCGAGAAGTATTCACCAGCGAAGCCCAAGAGCATCCGGACCATTTGTTGCAATCAATACTGCCGCGATTTCGCCATCGCTCATCGAAAGTGAGTTATTTGGCCATGTTAAAGGCGCATTTACTGGCGCCGATCGAGAACGTGAAGGGGTGTTTCGATTGGCAGATGGCGGAACTCTTTTCTTGGATGAAATTGGTGATATGCCGGCTCCCATACAAACGCGGCTTTTACGCGTTCTGCAAGAAGGCAAAGTGCAACCAGTCGGTTCCGAGAAAGTCTTCGCGGTGGATGTTCGCGTGATTAGCGCCACCCACCAGGATCTAAATCAATCGATTGCCGACAAGCAGTTTAGGCAGGACTTGTATTTTCGACTGAAGGGAATTGAGTTACTGATTCCGCCGCTGAGGCATCGGCCAGAAGACATTTTGCTTCTTGCGAGCAGTTTTTTGGATGACGAGACCGTTCTGTCCAGCGATGCTGTTTCGGCCTTACTAATCGACAAATGGCCGGGAAATGTGAGAGAACTCAAACAGAGGGTTCAAGCTGCCGTTGCCATGTCTGATTCGAAAACCATTACGTCGGCAGATCTTGGGTTGAAAGTCACACCGGAGCAATCGGGGCGCAACGAGTTCTTAGAATATTTTGATCTGCCTCTGAATGAAGCCAAGAACTTGTTGGTCGAACGATTTGAACGAACGGCAATCGAGCGAGCCCTTACGTTGGAATCGAACAACATCAGCGCGGCTGCACGCCGGCTCGGCATGCATCGACAGAGCCTTCAGCAAAAGATCAAGCAACTAGAATCTGGCGAAAACCAATGAGTCAGAATCAGAACTTGTTGAATGGAAGAAAATGAAAACGCCTATCCGACAGAATTCCCCTTATCGATCACCATCGAGCTAGTTTAGTGAATTTCGGCGTACGATATTGAATTGCACACTTTGCACGGTCGATATGCTAATTGCATATCACAATCGAATAGGTCCAAATGGCGGTTTGGCATCTCATTCAACCTCGAACCAGGACCATCAATAATTTAGTCCAATGAATACAATCGCCAATTGCCCCTCGGGCAAGAACATTGAAATCAAAAGCAATTCTACAAACAACGCCGAAAAAGCAACTGGGCCGACAGAATTCGTGCTCGAAATCGTTGAGCACTTAGCTGCCGCGATGGAGACGGCGATCAACGAAATTCGCGATATTAACGAAAACGCCAAACTGCTTTCGTTGAACGCTAGAATAGAGGCCGCTAGGGCAGGTTCCAGCGGTGCTGCTTTTGGAGTGGTCGCTCAAGAAATGCAGAGTCTGTCAGCCAAAACGGCCTGCGTTGCCGATACCATGGCCAACAAAACGCAAGAGTCAATCTCGAACTTGGTAAGTACCATCGGAGGTAGCGTTCGAGGAACCCGTCTAGCCGACATCGCATTGAATAGCGTGGACTTGATAGATCGTAATTTGCACGAACGAACTTGCGATGTTCGCTGGTGGGCTACCGATAGTTCCATCGTTGATGCGTTGCAACTACAGTCTGAAGCGATGGTTGCGTTTGCTTCGAAACGCATGGGAGTAATCCTCAACGCGTACACGGTTTATCACGACCTCATTCTTTGTGATGCAGCTGGCAATGTAATTGCAAATGGCAGACCGAGTCGGTTCCAATCTGTTGGACGCAACGAATCCAAATCGACGTGGTTTACCAAAGCGATGGCGACGGAAAGCGGAAACGATTTCGCGTTTCAATCTGCCCATAATTCCTCGCTCGTCGACGATCAATCTGTATTAATTTATTCGGCCTCGGTTCGAGAGGGCGGAGAGGTCAACGGACAAATACTCGGTGTGCTGGGTGTTATTTTCAATTGGGGCGCACTTTCGAACGCGGTACTGACTAATGCGAGTCTTGATGCCACAGAGGCGGAGAGAACGTTGAGACTAATTGTCGATGACGAGGCGAACATATTAGCAAGTTCAAAACCGTTGCCTCGAAGTTTCAAACTGCCAATGCATAAGTTTCAAAAAACATTCTATGAAAACAAAGGGTTCGTTTTTGACGAATGCGATAACCGGCGGGTTTGTATTGCACACGCCAAGGCCCCAGGCTTTGAAACCTATTCTACGGGTTGGCATTCGATCCTCATTCAGGAAATGGAATAACGGAGTACACAGATCGCAGGATGAGCGGCCAAGCTCCGCTTTGCGTTGAGCGTGCCCTGACCCGATCGCATCATGGCTTTCCGGCTTGCCCCGGCTGGAATCAACAATGGACATCCGCAGAGTTTAGCAAGCTAACTGTTCTTCTGCGTTTCGTTTGGGCCAAGTGGCATCGTCTCAAGCGAGAAGAATGACTATAGTTCCGAAGCATGTTCCCTGTAAAATTCACCCGTTACGTCCTTTGGGATGTACTTAAAATGTTTGCGCTGTCATTGCTCGCAATGACATTGGTGATTTCGTTGGTAATGGTTGGCCAAGAGCTAATCTCTAAGGACCTGAGTTACCTAGAGGTTGCTAAATTGATGCCCTATATTCTTCTAATGGCCCTTCAGTTTTCGGTACCAGCGACCATTCTATTCTCCGTTTGTTGTGTTTACGGGAGAATTGCTGCGGACAACGAGATCATCGCGTTGAAAAGCGCCGGGATTTCACCGATGTGTATTTTCCGGCCTGCGGTAG
>JANLUJ010001094.1:0-2343 GCA_031363425.1 Pirellula sp. | reverse complement strand
GCTGTTCGAGCCAGTTTACTGCTTCGGCGTCGAGGTGATTCGTTGGTTCGTCTAGCAGCAGCAAATCGGGTTGTTGGATGAGCAATTTGCATAATGCTACGCGACGCAGTTCACCACCCGAAAGCTTTGCAACACTGGCGTCGCCAGGTGGCAAGTTCATGACGGCCATCGACATCTCCACTTGCCGATCGAGATCCCAAAGGTTTTGTGCGTCGATGATGTCTTGTAACTTGGCCATTTCGTCGCAGAGCTTTTCCATCTTCTTGTCATCGGTAACTTCGCCGAGCAAATTGGAGATTTCGTTAAATCGATCGATAATCGCTCTTCGTGGTGCCACCGCTTCTTCGACGTTTCCTTGAACGTCTTTGTTCGGATTAAGTTGTGGTTCCTGAGATAGGTAGCCGGCGGTGAATCCATTGGCCAACCTAGCAGTGCCGTCGAAATTCTTGTCGGTTCCGGCCATGATGCGCAAGAGAGTACTTTTTCCTGCTCCATTGGAGCCAAGCACGCCGATCTTGGCCCCCGGATAGAAGGCAAGAAAGATGTCTTTAAGGACTTCTTTCTGTCCATGACGTTTTGTCAGGTTCTCAATTTGGAAAATATACGAACGACTCATGGCGAATTCTTATTCCCATTCAATGGTGGCTGGTGGTTTGGAGCTGATGTCATAGCAGACTCGGTTGACGCCCCGCACCTCGTTGATGATACGAGTGGAAATGCGAGCAAGTAAATCGTACGGCAGGTGGCTCCAATCCGCCGTCATAAAATCGTCCGTGTTCACGCATCGGACAGCAACTGCATTCTCGTAGGTTCGAGCGTCTCCCATAACACCGACGCTTTGCGACTCAAGTAGCACGGCAAAGGCTTGCGAGGTTTGCCTGTACAGGTTTGCGTTTTTGATTTCGCTGACGACGATTGCGTCGGCTTCTCGCAAAACGTCCAGTTTTTCTTGAGTAATGTCACCTAGGCAACGGACGGCCAATCCAGGGCCTGGGAACGGGTGCCGCCACACTAGGTGTTCAGGCAGTCCAAGTTCGACACCCAGTTTACGTACTTCGTCCTTGAACAAATCTCGAAGTGGCTCGATCAATTCAAAGCCGAGTTCTTCGGGTAAGCCTCCAACATTGTGATGCAATTTAATGGTTGCGGATGGTCCGTCAGCAGCAGCGCCGCTTTCAATGACGTCAGGATACAATGTGCCTTGGGCAAGAAACTTGGCTCCGTTGATTTTCTCGGCTTCGGCTTTGAAGCTATCGATAAATGCGTGACCGATGCGGCGGCGTTTTTCCTGTGGGTCGCGTATCCCAGCCAAGGCGTCGAGGAATCGATCACGGGCATCAACGACGCGCAAATCGGCCTTAAAGTGATTCGTGAATTCGGAAATGACCGCAGACTGCTCGTCCTTGCGAAGCAGACCGTTGTCGATCAAGATGCAAGTAAGCTGCGGGCCGATGGCCTTGTAGATCAACGCAGCCGTCACCGCAGAATCGACGCCACCTGAGAGGCCGCATATGACGCGATCGCTGCCAACAACTCTGCGAATCTGTTCGATCGATCGTTGCGCAAAATCGCTCAAGTGCCATTTGCCTTCGCAATTGGCAATGTTGTAGAGGAAATTGTGGATGAGAGTGCCACCGAGAGCAGTGTGGGATACCTCCGGATGGAATTGCAATCCATAGATGGGCTTCGTCTTGTGTTTGACTGCGGCGAACGGACACGTCGACGTCGAGGCCAGCGTTTCAAAGTCATCTGGTAACGCGTGCACTTGGTCGCCATGGCTCATCCATACGTCAATCTCATGAGGGAAGCCGGCGAACAGTTTTTCCATCGATGCAATTTGGAGTCGGGATCGGCCAAACTCTCGCGCCGGACATTTTTCCACTGCACCGCCAAGCGCTTGGGAAGCAAGCTG
Organism: Pirellula sp.; assembly: GCA_031363425.1. GTDB lineage: Bacteria > Planctomycetota > Planctomycetia > Pirellulales > Pirellulaceae > JBKCUI01. The sequence continues at coordinate 431 of JANLUJ010001094.1, read as the reverse complement.
CATCCCGTAACAAATGCCAAGGATGGGGATGCCGAGTGAGAAGATACGAGGATCGCATTTCGGAGCATTCTTTTCGTAAACGCTAGCAGGTCCACCCGACAATATGATCGCACAGGGTTTGCGAGCCAAAATCACATCGGCTGAGACGTCATGGCGAATGAGTTCACAATAGACATTTTGATCTCGAACGCGGCGAGCAATGAGCTGTGCATACTGTGCCCCAAAGTCGAGAACAAGTACGCGCTCGCTTAGTAAATCGGAGGCGACGTTGGTGGCGTGGTCGGGACCGCTAGGCCCAATGAAACGGTTATTCATGGATGAAAATGCCAAAAGTGCCAGACCTGACTAGGTCCAAGCATCAAATAATTGAAAACCCAAGAGTATACCGACTTTCTGATTGTCGGCTACCCGATTTGGACTTAAGCCATCAG
>JANLUJ010001092.1:0-5531 GCA_031363425.1 Pirellula sp. | reverse complement strand
TGGCAAAAGGCCTGTGAGCGGCAAGGCGCTAGCCGCCGGTATCCTGATTCCATTTTCGCTGAGATTACTTTTACTAGCGGCAAAACGCTAGATTAATGGCACACTGCCATGAGGCGCTAGCCGCCGGTATCCTGATTCTATTTTCCCTGAGATTGCCGAAACCCGCGGCTAGCGCCCAACGGCTCACTGAAACGAAGGTGATCGTCGTGGTGCTTCCCAGCTTACTCAGGTAACAATCGCGGCCCATCCGTTTCGTAGCGACCTGCGCCCGCTTGTTGACGTTTTCCGTGGCTCCATTTGAGCCATGTCTTACGCGAAAACCGTGTACAATTCCTAAAGCGTTCGAAATAGTTTGAAAGTGGCATAGGCTTCCAGCCTGTGTTTTAGAATGGAACTACAGACGCGAAGCCGTTACCACTTCAAACCCAACCCCAATTCCTAAGTTGGACAAAGCACGAGTTATTAAACATGAAATTAATTCGCACGACTATGTTACATTTGATTTCAATCTGCCGATTACGTTTTGTACTTGCGTGCTGCGTCGCGTTGCCCGTCGCGTTGTCGAGTTTCTCGCGGGCAAACGCGCAGGAGACGGGCTTTGAAAGCTTGTTCAATGGCAAAGATCTTACGGGCTGGGGGTTGAGGCGAACAACCACTGAACAGCTTGTTTCGCGAAAGGGCTGGCAAGATAGCGACCGTAATGCGCCACCCTGGCCGATCGTTACCGAGGACACTAGCTTTGACGGTAAGGTCTCATCGGACGACGGACGGTTTGTCGCGAAAGATGGTGCGCTGGTGGTGACGACGCCAACGGAGGGTAGAAAAATCCAAATGCTGTATACCAAGCGAGAGTTCTCCAACGACTTCGTTTTAAAGCTAGAGTTTCGCGCCGCTCCCAACGCGGACAGCGGAGTATTTATTCGCGGGCTACAACTGCAATGCCGAGATTACTTGGTGGCGGGTCCCTACAAAATGCTGAAGAATTTCAAACCTCAGGATTGGAATGAAATTGTGGTGGCGGTAAAGGGAAGAGTTGCTCATTGCACCTGCAACGGTGAAGTTCTCGAAGCGGAACTCAAGGTACCAGCCTCCGGACCCATTGGTGTTGAAGGAGATCGAGGTCAACTGGAGTATCGCAACATCCGCATCAACGAGGAACCTGGCAATCTTCTCAAGGCGACCTCCGAAGAGGCTTCTTGGCGTCTGGAAACAAGCCAAAAGGGCAAAGGTTCGATGGTCGCCAAGGACGGCGCTATCCTGTTTGAAACAACGACCATTGGTGACGAAAACTGGCACGTCCAGGCCTATCAAATTGGACTCGATCTAAAAGAGGGCGCTCGATACGAAGTCGAATTCAAACTGCGATCTCCTGATCGATCCACCGTATTGTTGATGGGGCTAATCAATCAAGCCGACTGGCACGAGATCGGATTGCACGAAGAGATAAACGGAACGCCTGATTTCGTGACTCATAAGTTTTCTTTTACAGCCACGGGTGTCGTCCCGAACAACAATCGCATTGGCTTCGTGCTCGGCACCGACAAAGGGACGGTCATGATCAAAGATATGACCTTGATGCAAGTAAAAAAATAGGGTGAGCGAAACTACTGTTTAGCTCGGAAGCAGAACAATCCAGCAGGACGAGCCTGCGGTATTTCTGAATCCCACCTCCTTGATCGGTGGATCGTTCGGGCTTTTTGGCTACCCTTGTACAAGCCCGCACATGTCGACGGAGCAAGTACTATCAGAGTTGCATCATTTATCCGACGACGCAATTTGAAGTTTTTGTTCAGCGTGCTCGTCGGCGATTTTGATGCGCAAGACCTTTAGTTCGGGATCGTCTTCATCTCGAAGGTTGGTTGCAGCTAAAATGAATTTTGAGGCGCCTTCGTCGACGTGTTCCTTCAGCAATTCCAGGCTACCGCAAAGATAGCGATTGCAAATGATCGATCTTTGTTCGCGTGCCAAGTTGCATCCATGGATGCCATGAAATATGCAGGAGTTTTCAAATGACTCGTCGGGGATTTTAGCCATGTATTCGGCAACAATCGATTCAGGCGTTGCGTCAGGTCGACTTCTAAATATCTCGCGGAACTGCTCTATGCTTAGGAACGCTCTGTCGCCGCCCAGATTGCAACAGCGCCCACCGCAAGTACTGCAAGCTGCACCATTCAGCCTCGCGAATCGTTCTTCCCGATGGTCGTCGTTGGTTGAAGATGGCAATTTTTCCTCTTGAACCGGTGGGTCACGTTCAGCCACGTCAGTTGTTGACACAACAGTGTCGGCTTCAGCCTTGGATGCAAAGGCTGCTACTGCAATGTCAAGGAAACCTGCTTCAACCCGTTGCCTTCTTTCGGGCGATGATGGCTTGAGGTTGTGTTCCAAGTATGGGAGCACGATGGTTATTATCGATTTGTTTTGGCGAAGTTCCGGCGACAGATTCAATGCTTGTTCGCGGGCAAGGCCTTCTAGCTCATGTCGACGCTTCTGAAAACTGATCGCTCGCTTGGTTTGCAATTCTGCGGCCCGGTTGTTCGAATCCCATTCTTGGCAAAATGGGCTCGCGCATACGTGCCGAGCATTGCCAGCACTTTGATTTCGAATGAAGACCCCACAAATGATACAGAACGCCGCGTGCTGACCGCGGATCGAGGGCGACAACGTTTGGCATTCGGAACGTGCACAGATCGAAATGAATCCAGGTGCCGTTCTATTGAGCGGCATGGCTCTTCCGCAGGCCTTACAGCAAGGCCACTTGGCATTCAGATGATTGCGATAGTTGAATTTGCAGATAGGGGAATTGCACAGTTGAGAATTGGGAATCCCATGGCTTGTGGAAAGCGGTGTCTCGCAGACTACACAGGCTCTATGATCTACCATATGCTTATACGCCTTCGTCGAAAAAGTACTTTGTCCAAAGCTCAATTAGGAGTATATCGCGAGATCAGTATGATTGCTAATCACCGCAGCTACGAGGAGTACATTCGATTTTCCGAGAATGAGATGAAGGTTCGTTCCTCGGAGTTCTTATCGCACATGCAGACACGCCGTTCGATTCGACATTTTTCGAATGAGTCTGTCGAACGGACATTGGTAGATCAGTGTTTGCAGGTGGCAGCACTTGCACCGAATGGAGCCAATCGGCAGCCATGGACGTTTGTGGTTGTTGAGAATGTAGCCGTTCGAAAGCAGATTCGAGACGCGGCCGAGGAAGAGGAGCGGGCGTTCTATTCGAACCGAGCTCCAGATGAATGGCTTAACGCTCTGGCACCACTTGGCACGGATGCTTCCAAGCCATTCTTGGAAACTGCTCCGGTACTCATTTGTATCTTTGCGGAGAACTGGAGGTTGGCGAACGACGGCACTCGACAGAAGAACTACTATGTTGCAGAGTCGGTGGGCATCGCAACAGGATTCTTGATTGCGGCATTGCACCACGCCGGCTTGGCGACCCTGACACATACACCGAGCCCCATGAAGTTCCTCAATCGCATTCTGGATCGGCCGAAGAGTGAAAAAGCATTTCTGCTACTCGTCGCAGGTTTTCCAGAACCCAATTGCCAGGTACCAGTCCTTACAAAACGAGCTTTTGACGAAGTTGTCATTCGGCGTTAGGACAATACCGGAAGGTAGGTGGCGGTGACGCTCTGCGACACCGAAAGGCATCGGATGCATCACCCTTCAAATCCAACTACTCTACTTTGCGTTACCCTGCGAGTAGCGATAGAGTAGAACAGTTGTCTCAACTGTTCCCGCCCTGCGTCGCCAGCTCAAAATACATGAACTTGGCTTCCTTAACGAAATGGAGGAGAGCCGGTGCAGCGTTTCCTCCAAATACACGATCCAAAAACGAACGGCCTGCCGTCCTAACGCAGTCCTGTTTTTTCACGGCCGCGCGGTATCGAAACTTCTTGCCTACCGCTTCCGTGGAAAGTGCGTTTTTTTTTACAAGGCGATGGGGCATTGTTTTGACGGTTGCATCTGACCATGCATGCTCTGCACCTAGGGATTGCATGACCTCGCTGGCTTCGACAGGTCGGTCAGTACATGGAGGTCGAGCCTGCACCGCTCCGCCCTATAAACCATACCAGTCAAAAGCATGTTGAGGCTGAGGCGATTGCCGATTTCTTATGGTTGAATCGGCTAGCGTCTCAGGCCTGGCGGTTAAAAGTTCGGACTTGATTACCGAATGGGTTTCCGCTGGCTCATGCCAGCGGGACCACAATTGGCAGCTACAAAAATGGCATCAGAACGATAGCCGATCTCCGTCCGGTTTATCCGGGCGGAAGCAACGTTTTTGCTAGTGCAAGCCATCACGTGCTTCCGCTGGCACAAGGCCAACGGAGAGCTGGTCATGTTCGGTGGTTCAAGGTAGCTGCCAATTGCAGCCTCCGCCCGGACAGGCCGGACGGAAGGCCATTCGAACTTGAAACATACGGAACAAAAAATGGTTATCGAAAACTTATGTCAATACAGAATTTTTAACACCCCAGCCTCAGGCTCAAGAGGTACAGTTCATGTTGCCGCTCGCCTTAGAGTTTCCCAATTCGAGAAAAAGCAATCGAGCCATAGACAGACAAGAATGACTAGGGAAAAATTTCAGTCAGTACCGTTCGTACGCCTCGGGACCGATCGTGCACTTTCAGCTCCATCGGCTCGTGAAGGATCATTCCGTTTCGTGCGGCAACTGGCAGCCATGCAATTTGTTGAGCATCTGACGAAGCGAAAATTCGAGAGCGATCAATCTCCGAGGCTAGCTCACTGTCTGCATCGTGCAAGGAGAGTTGTTTGCCTTCTTGCTTTAGCAAATAGCCAGCGATCGATTCATTGCATTCCTTCAGTTTTTTACTTTGTAAGAGAATCTCAAACGCTCCGAGCGATCCCAAGCGAACTATCTTCTTTCCATCGCTACCGAGAGAAAATGTGGGATCAAATCCGCTCCCATGATATTGTGGAAGATTGCAGATTTCGTTTGTTGACTGAGTCTCTGGCTGGTAAGTGAACAACTTCTGCTTTTCATAACCATCGGCAGACGCAATTAGTAGAGTCTGGTCGTCCAGCCAAAACAGCTTGGGGGCCAGCCGCCAAAAACCGGCGCCGGTTCCCCAAAGGCGGCTAGCGAAGTTTGGTTGCGATCGTGTCACTTCTCCAGTGCTAACATCGGCTATTACAATTCGGCACAGGCTTCGATCGTCGAGCGCCACCTCAGTGACGGCGACCTTCGAACCATCGGCCGTTGCCGCTAATGTGATGTCATAACCAAGCAATGCGGTGCGCGGATCTGAGCAGGTCAGTTGGCACAATTCCCGTTGAATGCCAGTCTGAAGATCCATCATATGCAAGGCATGGCTGGGCTTATCAAGGTTGTTTTTTAGCTTCTCGGCTTGAGGTCAGGTACGCAGCACAAGGTTGGCTTCGGTGGACCAGCGTCGAAGTGTGTTGTGTTCTTGCTGGTTCGGGTGTCGATTGAGCTTGCCCCGAACCTGTACGATGTGACGCGTCGCAGGGTTAACTTCGATGGTAACTCGTTT
>JANLUJ010001049.1:0-2020 GCA_031363425.1 Pirellula sp. | reverse complement strand
CGATGATCGCGAGGATTTTCATATAACAAGAATCGAGCAAAAGTACCAAGCGGATTTGACCAACTGTTTCACTCCCCAGCTTCTTGCCAATTACAAAGATTCCGTATACACGCGTCGGCAATTGTTAAAGGAAAAAGATGCAGACAAAGAGGTTCTTGACCCAAGCCCTTTAGTGGGTGAAGGATGGGTTATTGAGATCAAGGGCTATCACTACTTCAACGGCCAAAAGCATAAGGGTTTTGAAGGAAATTCGCATATCCTGACTCATATGGTCCAGTTCCTCGAAAACGGAAGCATCGAGATTCCAAATGACCCAAATGAACCGAATTACGATCCGAACGCAAAACCCGTTACCCTAACCATGAGGGAATTAGGAATTCGATTGCCGGTTGTGATCTCAGTCACCCCTGCGAATCTAAATCACCGAATTGCAAATCCTGCCTTCACAAAACGTCTGATTGAGATGGGAGTGATACAACCGCCGACAGCAGCGGGTTCGGCCGGTGGCTACCCTGGCGGAGGCGGTGGCTATCCGGGCGGAGGCGGAGGCGGCAAAGGAATGTCCGGAGCAGGCGCGATGGGCGGAATGGGTATGGAGGGGACCGGCGGTAGTAGTGACATGTACGGTCCGAAGCCAGGTTCTGCAAACAAACCCGTTTTGGATGCAGATGGAAAACCGATTCCACCCGACTTCCTGGCACCCAAGTGTGAGTTTGTTTTGCAGTTTGCTTGGCAGCCAAGATTCGATCCTGAAGGGGGCGCCAAAGCCGGTGGTTTACTACCAGAACCTGAACCGGAAGCCACATCCAGCGATGGTTCAACGGATGCGGCAACGACGAGCACCGAAATTGCCGGTTGATGTGAGTGAACGACTACGACTAGATAGATATTGAACAATTGTTTGTCATTGACAACTTAAATTGGAGTGAAAAATGGACGTCCTAAAGAAACAATGGAAAACGATTGTACTTTATCAGTTTTGGATACTTTCGTCCTTGGTGCTCATCACCACGGCGTTGGTTTTTTATCTGTCTAGTTCAAGCTTGTCTGCGCTTATCGCTAAACGATCGACTGCGCTCAAGGCGAGTGTCGATCAAATCAATGGGATAAAGAATGCGGCCTCAACGCACCCGAACTCGTTTTCGCACGTCCAGATGGACAAGGCCGTGGCAGAACTCCAAACGGACATCATTCGCGCCTGGGATTTTCAATTCAAGCGCCAGGAGCCATTGATGAGATGGCCAAGAGCTGCCTTCAACGGGGACATAACTCACGAAATTTTTTCTACCTTGCGACCAGTGGAAAAATTCATTGACTTTCCGCTTCCCCCGCGTTTGCCAGCACCCTACGACCGAATCACCAAGAATGACCGTGAAGTGTATAAGAACTACATCGGCCCAGAGTTTGCCGAAGTCTCTAAAATAATTGGAACGGAATGGCTTGCAAAACTTAGTTCATCCAGTGCTGCATCTGCATACGGATCCGGTGAAGGTGGTATGTCAGGAATGGGCGGCGGTGGCAAAGGAATGTCCGGAGCCGGGATGGGAGGAATGGAGGGAAGTAGCGGAGGCGGGTACGGAGGAGGCGGGTACGGAGGAATGGCTGCGACAACCTCCGCGAGCAAAGACTTGGTTCGATGGCCGGTTACCTCTCAACAAACACTGCTTCAAAACGTAGTACCGTGGTACAGCAAACTGCAACCACCTACTATTCTTGATATCTATTACACTCAAGAAGACATGTGGCTGTTAACGGGGATCATGGAAATCATTAAGAGAGCCAATAGCGGCGCACGAGAGAACTTCCAAACTGTGGTGCGTGAAGTGGAATGGATTCGCATGGGCAAGCATGCAAGTCGAAACGCAGGTGTATTGACAAAGGCAGCCTCCGCTGGCGGCGCTAGCATGTACGGGGGAATGGAGGGTGGTGCAAGCGATGGGGGAATGGGCGACAAAGGCATGGGAGGCATGCCCGAAATGGAGAACTCGAGTGAGGGCGGCTTTGGGGGAGACATGTATGG
>JANLUJ010001039.1:0-1280 GCA_031363425.1 Pirellula sp. | reverse complement strand
AACACCCTGCCAATTGGCAGGGTGTTTTTGTTTTTTATCCAGCCTCACTAAAAAACCTGACGGGCTCCATGAACAAAACTTCACGAGGCTTGATTGCTGCAGCCAAGCAACTTCGATCCAGACTGGACCTGCTCCAATTTTCTTCGCCTGCTTCTTGGGTCTACAACCCCCTTCACTACGCTTGGTCCGCACAAGAAACGTACTTGAACTGGTACGGCGGCGGTCCATGTCGTGCCTTCTTTTTGGGTATGAACCCTGGTCCGTGGGGAATGGCTCAAACCGGTGTTCCATTCGGCGAGATTGATTCGGTTCGAGGCTATCTCAAGATCGAGACGAAAATCGGAAAGCCCGATCGTGAACATCCAAAAAGACCCATCGCGGGCTTTGGGTGTACGCGAAGTGAAGTCTCCGGGAAACGTTTGTGGGGACTCTTTTCGGAAAGATTCCCAAATGCACAAAACTTCTTCGCGGAACACTTTGTCTCGAACTATTGCCCGCTGGTCTTTATGGACGACGGTGCCCGAAACGTCACGCCGGACAAGCTCACTGCCTCCGAAATGAAGGAGCTCGATCTGGCATGCGATGAGCATTTGCAAAAATCCCTCTTGTTGCTCGGACCCGAATTCGCCGTCGGGGTTGGTGCCTATGCACAAGACTGTTTGAAACGTGTCTGCAACTCGCACACCACTCTCAGTTCGATCAAGGTTAGCAAAATCTTGCATCCAAGCCCCGCATCGCCTGCAGCCAATCGAGGTTGGGCCGCGCAGGCAACACAACAATTAGAGATCGCCGGGATTTGGTAGATACGTCAAAGGGATATCCTGAGACGCGGGCAGGTTTAGCCGCGTGGAGGACGCTGCCAGCGTCCTATTGTGCAAATGGATAGGAACGGGCTGAGGACAGCCGAACCTACGTGACGCCCGCCCATCTAGGCTGGGGCGTCTCTTCATGCTTGCCTCGAACCTCATGGAGTTGATTTTGGCTGACTTGCCTCGATCGCCTCAAGTGTCTTGGGGCTTGGTTGTGACAGCTTCAAAATTTTCAATTCAACCCAACGACCGAAAACTAAAATGCACCAAGCAAAAAGGAAAAGACAAGTGGCCAATAGCCATTGGCCTGCACCGCAGATCATTCCGAGAATGGCGCTCAGCCAAATCGACGCGGCGGTGGTTAGTCCGTGCACCTGATCGGTTCCTTGGGTCCGCATGATCACGCCTGCTCCCAGGAATCCTATTCCCGATAGTACTCCTTGAACCGTTCGAAGCAGTCCGTCTCCCGGT
>JANLUJ010001035.1:0-4332 GCA_031363425.1 Pirellula sp. | reverse complement strand
CAACGAAACTCACCCGGAGGGGGGGCAATGCGATACCAAAGTTGTTTCTTTCCATCGTCTGTCATTTGCAGTTCTTCACCGAGCACCTGGACCTGTTGGGATTTGACAAGTTCCATTTGCCACATGAATTCAGGCAAATCGGAAGAGTCGCTACCGACCCACGCCGGCGATTTGTCTTCGATGATTTCTGCCGATTTGCCTCCCGGCAACAGGTAAGCGATGTTGGACGGGATCCAGTCATGGCTATTAGCGGGCGGACGAATCCCTGACCATCCGTCCGATGTTTCAAGGTAAACGTCGACTGAGGTTCCGATTGGAAGCGTTGTTGTCGCATAATACTTTTCAGATGGACCAGATCGGATCGTCGCTTTGTTGGATTGCACGAATCGCACTTTTGGCTTGTCGAATTGAGCAACGACATACGCAGGAATTTGTTTTGCTTTGCCTTGCGTGGGACCATCTGCTATTGAGCATGGTTCAGATACAAAGAGAAGACCTCCGAAAAACAAAGGGATCCCAATGGAATCACGTCGCAAGCATTTTTTTGGGATTTGCATTTTGGCTATGTCCTTCATCGAATGCTGTTGGATGCAGTTCCGGAGGCTAACAAAACTTGACTGATTTTTTCGGCGACTGCGCCATCCGGTTCGCGTGATTTCAAAATGCGCAACTTGCGGATGGCATCCGGATTCGTCATTGAACCCAGCAACACGACGGCGCGAAGTCTGACCGTCCGGTCGGCACCACCCGCCATCCATGCTAGCCATGGAATTGCGTCAAAATCTGGATCCTTTGCAATCGCCTCCAATGCCTTGAGTCGCTGTTCGACATCGCCTTGAGCCAAAGTCATTGCAATTTCAAGCTGGGATGTTGTCATCCCACGGCGACCAAGTTCAATCATGGCTTGCTGCACAATCCTCGTTTGAGCGCTGGTAAGCAAAGGTAGTAGTCCTTCTAGATTTCGCTTCTCGATTCCATTGATGAGAGTGAGCTCTGGCGAGTCACGCAATTCAGATTCGATGTTGGCAGCGAAAGCAATTGGGGTTTCAAAGGAAACGGAAGGAGTCTGTACCATCACTGCCTTAGAGACGGTTCTTGGAATGGATATATTTAAATTCGGCAATTGTGCGATCGAAGTCGACGCCGACTGATCGGAAAGGGTTCGCATGCTGGTGAGCACAGGTCCCGATTCCCTGAGTTTGTTCTCGACTGAAGGGGGAGGGCTTTGGAGTCTATACGAGCCGAGCGGGACTGTTGGATCCGCCGCCATGGGGCCACTGTCATTTATACGAATGGTTGTGGCCATTGTTGATGATTTTGCGGTAGCGTTTGGTATCTCAGAACGTTCTCCTCGGGTGATCATCGCATCAACGGATGCTTGTAACTTGGAAGCATCTGGGACATCGTTGAGGATTGGCAGCAATTGTGCAGCCAATTGACCTCGCAACAGCAAGGATTCCGGACTTCGAAACCGTTCGGATCCGAGTGCGTCCACCAGCGAGATGATTTCTGATGCGCTCGACGGCGTTTTTTGCCTCCAAGTCGCAATCTGTTGCTCCAACAGGCGAAATGCCATGGAGCGTTTGCCGTAATCTGTACTTGCTATTTGCTCGACGATCTCAGCATTACCGATGGGCCCCAATTCATTTAAGGCGAGCAAGATTGGCAGCACATCCTCGGACTGCTTGTTGGAGTTGTCCGCAAGTTGCTGTTGCCACTCCCGCTTGAGCCATTGCTGGGAGGCGTATGGCCAACTCCAAACTGCAGCGAGGATGCATATCAAACAGACAAGGATGCGTGGGAACCAAGAGAAATCGCGAGAGGATGGTTTGCTGGATTTGCCCAAAAGCCAATCCGCATCGATCTGAACGATTTCTTTTTTCCTGATTCTTCTACCTGACATCAATTCGATTTCGATTGCATTGTATGAGGACAATGGTCAGCAACTCGCTACCAAACTATTTTCCATAATCTAGGCATATAGATTAAAGTCGCCATGAACTACAAGACCAAATCATTACCAAGACCATTCGCAACATTGGATGTCTAACCACGAAATAAACGAATGACACGAAAAAACGAAGGTCCAATGGAGCAACGCTGGCTAGCCAAGTCGACTTGATCTATCGCCTTGCCACATTGAGATCCAAGAGGAACCAATCGTCTACAGCGGTTCGGTCTGAGATAGTGGGTGCCATTGAGTGTGTGGCAACTCCGGGAATCGTACGCACTGCATGGATTGCCCAAACCTCATTCGTCCAATCCTTGGTGGTCCCTTCTGCTGAGGTAACGAGTTCTTCCAACGGGATGGCGATCTCGGCCGACCACGCGTTGCCATCGTTAATTGTGTTACGCCACCATGTCGGATTCCAATGAGGCATGTCGTTCAAAGCGTCGAAGTAGTCGCCGGAAGAAGACCAACCGATTTCAAACCAGCATGCATAGTCTCTATCCAAATCGATTCGAAGTTTGATCTGATCGCAATCCTGTTTGATGCCATCTCTTTCTTTCACATGGTTGATGCGAGTAGTAGCGGACGAAGGGGCATTGCTAAATAGGTACAGGAATTGCTCATCGCGAGCAAACTTGATTGATGTCCTATTTGCCGTGGGTTTTGACCAAGGGTCTCGCAATTCAATTTGCGTTGCCGTTTTCCAAAAACCTTCATCCGCATTTCCGTCCAGTTTGGGACGCTGGTCAGTCCAAGCGATCGCGGGGATAAGGTTCTTCGAAATGGAGGGAGTGGGTTGTGATAGCTGCGACGTAGTGAGTTGGGGTGGAGTCACGTTTGAGTTAAAGACTTGGCGTTCGGTTTTTGCTATTTGATTCCAATCTGGAAGGTACGGGGAAAGGGGTGGCCAAAAATCGGAATAGTTACGGCCAAGATTAACGGTTGCATTGGCCGTTTCGTTTCGTTGTTGCATGGCTCGATAGCGAGATGCAATGAGCCACGCCCACCTTGGTTCGGCTCGTCGTTGCACAAATGCATCGGGCCACTTCGAAAGTAGCCTCGTAAATTCAGACAGGTCGCGATCGGTGGCAATCGGAATCCGGCGAATCGGATTGGACGAGGAAGCTGGTTCAACGGACGACGATGCCTGTTGCAGTTTCGCAAATGGGGAGGCTTGTTGAAACGTTGCTGCCGAGACTTGCAATCCTTCGGCGTTACGTTGGGCAATTGTCTGCAATTGACTAGCAATAGATCGTTTCACTTCGATACTGCCAGTGTGCGTCATGAGTTCCCAGTAAGCAGCCTCAGCAGCTGGGGACTGGCTGTCTTTTTCCAACAGGAGTTCGAGCGCTGCTTGCCATCGGTTCCAATCGCCAGACCGTCGGCACTGAATTGCAATTTCAAGTAAAACTGGAGAAACCGATGCGACCGAAACATCCTTGGCAGACGATCTGAGTTTGCTGTCCCAGACACGATCCGGTGTAAGTGGGTTGCCTGATTCCGAGTTGGTGAATTGCCGCCAATCAAACCACTGGGTTGTCGCCATGACCGAGGCGATTCGCGGGCTGGCTTTTTGCCGTTCAAATACTTGCGTTGCGCTGTCGAGTACTAAACCTTTTAGTGGCGGCTCATGCATTCCACCGGCCTTAGAGCCGGCGATGCGATAGGAGAACCTCTTGTCCTGAGGAATATAGGCACCATGCGTTTCGATCAATGGTTTTATGTTCGTCATGACGCTACCCAGAACCACGTTGGATTCCAAAAGTTTGGATGGCGAGTATTGCAATCCAGGATTCGTTCCTCGAACAAGGACTCGTTGTGTCTCCCAGGCGTCTTCAGGGATTCCGCTACTAGCAGAAAAAACTTTTAGTTCCTTGCGTCCTGCAAGCACAGTGGCTCGCTCCACAGCATTTGCAGCCTTTACCTCGAGCGTGTTGCCTGTGTTGTTGCAGTTCGAAACGATGACGTCAGGGCGAGCATTGCGGATCTCAAAAACAATCCGCTTGACAACCGACGACATTCCCGAGTCGGTGTTGGCGCTCGAAGCATTCTCGGCGTAGTAAACCAAGTCGCTGTCGCGAATACCAGAGTAAAGATTGCCGACGGGCAAACAAGCTAGGACGCGGGCTTGAGCCAGTCCAATGGTCTTTCCGGCAATTTCGAAACGCGATGACAATTCCGGCAATTGGCTCGTTCGCTCCTCAAAGCACTGGTCATGCAAGACCAAAGCAGACGCATGTCGTTTGTTTTCGTGCACTATTTGTGCCATCAAGTCCCAGGCAACGCCCGAACAAGTAGAAGAGATATTTAAGACTGCGTCGCGAGTGCCAGACTGGTGCTGAGGCCACCATGCTTTGCCCCTGTTTCGACTCGCGAACAGG
>JANLUJ010001010.1:0-1620 GCA_031363425.1 Pirellula sp. | reverse complement strand
CGACAGCCACGGCTCGACTTAAATACAGTATTTTGGGCGACCTTCCACTTATTTCAAGAATGGAGGTCGAAAGGCTAGTCGATGGCGCGTCGCGCGATACTCTAACACGATAGCAGTGGGAGTCATTGCTTACGAGTCGGGTCGTGAGCCTAAGAGTTGGGTCGTGATTTATCCGAACGAGCTGCATTGACACGCGTACCGAAATCGCACCAGCATTCTCTTGCCGCCTACCGTTTTAATCTTGTGCGATGCCGATAGGAATCCGTCTCTTGCGACAGCCCCTTTGGCTTTATCTCCAAAATCGATTGCCTCCTTTTTGAGAAGCGATCGAATATAGGTCTCGACTTCAGTCACTGTGCTGGAGGGATCGGGTAGACCGTCAAGGATAGCCGCCCGACCTCCCGAATCGCCGATTAGTACCGATTCGTGCGCCAGTGCAAAGACCCCTTTCAATCGCTTATCGAAGTCATCGCAGGAGATACGGCGAGCATGAATTAATTGTGCGACTTCCTGTCCACCAAGACGTAGTACATTCAAGGCCAGTCTCCCAATGCCTCCAATGCGTCCAAGAATATCTTTTCTAACTGCAACAGAAAGGCTTGCGACATCCGCGTTGAATCTGGGTGCTGCCCCACTCAAAGCTGCGACGGGAGCAAACATTGCACCTGTTCCAAGAGGAATATTGTGCCCTTCGAATGCGGCTTTGATTTCTTTGCGATTGGCGGCATCGTTATCATTCTCGTCGACTTTGATCATGGCTCGACCGACTTCACGAAAGAAACGAGGCTGAATTGGGGCAGCCGCAACCGCTTTGGACAGAATGCGGGCGGCGGTCTGCGCGGCGCTCAAGAGTTGGGACTCCGTCTTGCCGCCGAGTCGATCGAAGATATTGATGATTGTATCATAGAAACATCCGCTGAAAACTTGTCCAAAACAGTGAGCTTCATTGATCAACTTGCCAGGGCCATCTCCCGCGCTGCCAATGTCTGGTAATGAACTCGGCAGTTGCCACCTGTGTGAGTTCCGGGCCCGACGTGGGGCGGATGCGTTAGCGGCCTTCTTGGAAATGTCTCCGTTTTCGATCGCCAGCTTGATACATGCAGAAAGATTCTCGGCAGTACCCTCCACGAAGTTTTTGATTCGAATGTCTTCGAGGACCACTGCACGCGTCGTATCATCGTGAAGCGACGTCAAGATGGCAATGCAGTCTCCGAATGCTTCGTGAAATGCATTGACCTCGAGTACCGATGAATCGATTAGTTCGGGGCGAATAGAATCTAAGATTCCATGTCCTGTCTCATGCGAGACAACGTCTGTGCTAGCGCCGGAGTAAAACGTTTTGCCGCCGGTATTGAAGTGAAAGAAGCTCAAGCTCTTTCTGTCGTAGTACGCATTGGCGTCTTCATTCACATCTTGATACAGGTCGATCTTCTTACCTGATTGCCATGAGCTGAAAGCAACGCCGGTGAACTTTTCCCATGTTTCGATCGCCGCCAATGCACCCTCACGGCACTGCCAAAAAAGAAACTCCGCTGGATGAGTCTCCGGGTCATATGCTTTCTCAGCAACGCGCCCAGCGAAATGAAAACCAGCAAGGTTGGTCGGCCTATTCGCCCGTGG
>JANLUJ010000268.1:0-4722 GCA_031363425.1 Pirellula sp. | reverse complement strand
ATGGCTTGGGATTCCCAAGCACATGGAGCAATTCATCGAGAGGAACGGCGGTCCTCCACTATTCAAACACGCCAATTGGAATTTCCCCCGCCAAATAGTTCCCACGACAGCCAAACCGTGACCCCAACAGAACGAAGAATCCTGCAAGGGCAACCCTCCCACTCAGAGGGTTGAGGAATGCGAGGGGAGGGTACGATTTTGGTCTTTCCATTCGTGCAAAGTCTATTCGGCGAGGGGCAACATTGTTTATACCGGTGGGGAGAGGCTCCTGCCGAACCAATCCCAAGCTCGGCAGGAGCCTTGCTCCTAGCTCTCCGATTGGAACCCTCGGCAGGTAGTTTTCATCCTGCCCCTCGCCTTAATTGATCCAGAACGAGAAAAACGGAAGTCGGCCACCAAAGGACTGCGACAGGTCCTGCCATGCTTGTAGGTCGATCGTTTTTCCTTTCTCGAGAAAGGGTGCGACGCCAGTGCCTTGGAGCCACAAGACCAAGTCAAACCGTTTAGGATTCGTAAACACCTTGCGTAGATTGATTCCAAGCTCAGGATGGAATTTTGTGTTGCTGGAATTGCTGAAGAGCACCCAAGCATTTCCACCCGCATAGCCTCTCCAAAATGGAATGAGTTCTTTGCCTTGCAAAACCAACTCTGTTCTATCGAGAACTTTCGCCCAGTTTTCACTCAACTTACCGCCTAATTGGCCAGCTAATACCACCGAATTCTGAGTTGGACCTGGAAGCCATTCTCGATCATTGTCGGTCTCCTCACCGATCCATTTCCAGGTGATTCGACTAAGTGCGACGACTTGTTCAAAGTGAGCAAGAGCCTCTTGCATCCTCTTGGGCTCCACCACGTCAAAGTTAATGACATGAATGAGAGCAACGAGGTCTAAGATCTGGTTAGCTGACCAGTTTTGTTGTTCGCCTTCGACCAAAAGGAACGGATAGGGAGTTTCAGGCTTTGCAAATACCAAATGGGCCATTCGCTCGAATGCATCGCGCCAATCGTGAGCCAATACAATATTTACCGTTCCTAACAAAACGTGAATATACCCTCGAAGCCAAAAGATGTCCGCATCATCGAATGCAATGGTCATCGAATTCAAACTCAAGTTCGGGTTGTTTGGATTGCCAACGGAGCCAAATGAAATGATGGTCCAAATTGGCACGTTGCCTGTTATTTTGCCATCATTATTGATGTCGAGATATATTTTGCTAACGTCGATCGGCAGCTTAATGCCCGCC
The DNA here is from genome assembly GCA_031363425.1 of Pirellula sp. GTDB lineage: Bacteria > Planctomycetota > Planctomycetia > Pirellulales > Pirellulaceae > JBKCUI01. The sequence continues at coordinate 3,478 of JANLUJ010000268.1, read as the reverse complement.
GGCTTGAACTGCGCCAGCGTCGATTCGGCTTTAGCCAGTTGCGTTTCAAAGCGCTCGAAAATCCCACGAGCATCCAAATAGGAAATCGGTTTTGGAATTTGGTTCGCTGTTCTTGGTATCAGCATATTCCCAACCGCGATTCCCCGCTGGGGCTCCACGCCGAATCGGTAGTAGTCTTGAGAAAGAAGTTCGACGGCTTTGATAAACTGGACAATGCCGAGGGAAGCCCGCGTAGCCTCATCCCCAGAATTCTTTGCAAGTTTAGCTTCAAGCTCAGTTTCTCCTTGAGCCAAACTCCCACTGTAAAGAACGTCACAAAGCTCGTTAGCGATTTGGTCGTCCGCTACTGCTAGTTCGCAATCGGGTACGGTTAAAAGGCAGGCAAAAACGACCCCTGTTAGAAAGAATTGTCTTCGAATGAACTGCATGTTCGACATTTTTTTCTCCAAAGTGGTTAATCAACAAGAGTGAAACGTCACGAGGCAAGTGGCAGTAGTTGTGTTAAGGTGCTTGGGCTTGCGGCCCGAGGGTCACACGGCCGAGGGGGCCATGCTTACCGACTGAAGCCGTAAGTAGAGGCGAGATAACCGGCAAAATCATCCAAATCGAAATAGTTGCCACGAATCCGAACTAGGCAACTCCCGGGAATATAGCATGAAGTCGAAGTTGCAACGACAATAACCCGTAGTATATTCCTGGGCTATGCGGACTGTACCTTGGCCACCCCAGGGTCGTATGTTACTGGGGCCAGGGGCCCAAGCGACGACACTATTTTAGTTACCTTTTTCGATTCAGAGTTCCATTGAGTCCAAACAAGTTTTCGCCTTGGCTGTTCATTTTACTGCCACTTGGATTTGCATTTTGCGTTGTGATAGGGCTTCGCAATAGCCCCTCCATGCGATCATGGTTGCTGTCCGATGACAACAGCCAATTACAGTCGCTGTCCGATAGCCCGAAGCAAACCAACTCAGAAACCCCCGAACGAAGCGGGGACCCACTAGCCATGCATGTTTCATTGGCAATGCAGCGTGCATCGGGAGTTCGATTTGGAGCGGTGCAAATGTCAAACTGGAATGACGACAGGCTCATTCCAGCCAAGCTTGAATTGGACCCGGCTAGGCACTACGCAGTTACAGCCCCCGCCGACGTAATTGTCGAGGAATTGTCCTGCCCACTAGGAAAGACGGTCCACCGAGGCGAGCCGCTCGTCGAGATGTCGTCCTCGCAATTGACGACCTTGCGAGGTGGTCTTGCTCGCCAACAACTCCTTACCCAAAAAGCAAAACGCTCAGTGGAATGGCACCGCGAAATCGAAAAACGAGTTAATGAGATCGTAGAAAAAATAGAGGCCACTTCCGACAAGCCAAGCCGCGACTGGCTACCGCCCCCAAGTGTACAAACCGCCGACTACGGAGCCAAAATTCTATCGGCTTATGCCAAGTATTGGGCCGCCACTCAAATGTCACAAATCTCGGAGCGGGCAATCAACTCGGGTGTGATGGCTGAGAAAGCAATGATCGAGCGGACGACGGACCGAGAGGGAGCTCGCGCCGTATTGCGGGGAGCCATTGAGCAATCTCGCTTCGATATCCAACAAGCCATTCTTGCAGCCGAGTCCGATTTGGCCGCCGCGGAAGGCTCGTTGCAGAGTATCCAATCGGATATGCGTCGCTACCTTGGAATGAAAACCTGGGACGAGGAGTTAGCGTCGAAACCGATCAATTCAAAGCTACCCGACAGGTTCATCCATCACTCACCTGGCGATGGCATCGTATTGGAACGATACTTTGCAAATGGTGAACGCGCCTCGACGGGGGAGTTGGTGGTCCTCGTTGCCGATATTGCGTCACTATGGTGCGTAGGTGATTTAAGGCAACGAGACTGGGACCTGTTGCAGCTCAATACGGGCGATGCAATTGAAGCCGAAATTGTAGGGCTCGAATACCTCGGCCGCATCCCTGCCAAAATCGAAATGGTGGGTGGAACGGTACAGTCGTCGACTGGCAGCATTCGATTGACTGCTTCTATTGCCAACCAAGACTTGCGATTTCGACCGGGCATGACGGCCAGGCTCATCTTGACTCGCCCAAGAAGTGGCATCGTCGTTCCGGCAGGAGCAGTCTTTACAAACGATGGCACGGAGTATCTAGTCCGAAAAGATTCGGAGGAAGAGTTTCAGCTGGTACCAATCAAAGTAGCGAGGCGACAACAAGCCACCGCGGAGATTGCTGAGGGAGCCGAAACCGGTTGGACTATCCTGGTCGACGGCGTTTTCCAGATTGCAAGCCAAGCGTTCTTGGAAAAGGAATAAGTCCATGCTTCAAAAACTTATCGAGGCTTCGATCCGATTTCGATGGCTAGTTCTTTTCGCTGCACTCGCAGTATCCGTAGCAGGTGTCTATTCAAGTTTTCAACTGCCACTCGATGCGATCCCTGACTTGACCAATGTTCAAGTCCAAGTGGTAACATCCGCAGGCTCGCTTTCACCGATCGAGGTTGAGCGCTATGTGACGCAGCCCCTTGAAAAGCAACTCAACGGATTACCGAGGACAGCGGAGTTGCGAAGCATTTCGCGATTGGGAATTTCACTCATCACCGTTGTATTTGACGAAGGAACGAATCTCTACTTAGCCAGGGAGCTTATCAACCAACGCCTGTCGGCCATCGATAAAATGCCGGGCGGAGTGGATCGACCGCAGTTAGGGCCACTTTCGACGGCGTTAGGCGAAGTGCTGCAGTTTGAGGTTCGGGGCGAACCAGGTCGCTATTCTGCCACCGAATTGAGATCCATTTTGGAGTGGGAGATCTCGCCAGCCTTGCGAGCAGTCAAGGGCGTGACGGACGTTAATGCGCATGGTGGTTACTACAAAACCTTTGAGATCCGTCCCGACCCGGAACGATTGCGTGCGATGAACTTAACGCTGGACGACATCGCCAAAAGCGTTGAGCGAAACAATATGGCAACGGGCGGTGGCTATATGATCGCGGGTAGCCAACAGCGCTTTATCCAAGGGGACGCGCTACTACAGTCGCTCGATGATATCCGTCAAATCGTTTTACGATCGGCCGACGAGGGCTCACCTGTTTTGATCAAGGACATTGCTGACGTTGGCGAAGGAGCCCTCCTGCGACAGGGTGCAGCCACACGCGACGCCCGCGGCGAGATTGTCGTGGGCATGGCCATGATGCTCGTCGGCGAAAACCCACGCATTGTTGTTAAGCGAGTTAAAGACCGACTCGAAGAGCTCAAGTCAACACTGCCCGATGGAGTCGAAATCGAAATTATCTATGATCGCGAGGGGCTAATCAACCGCGCGCTAACCACAGTAGGCCGCAATCTTCTTGAGGGTGGCGGGCTCGTTATCTTGATCTTGTTCTTGTTCCTAGGTTCATTTCGCGCAGGGCTCATTACGGCCATCGCGATTCCACTGTCGATGTTGTTTGCGGTCAACTCGATGTATGCCCTAGGTATTTCAGC
>JANLUJ010001115.1:0-4010 GCA_031363425.1 Pirellula sp. | reverse complement strand
AGCTTGCTCTGGACTCATGTACTCAAGCGTGCCTAGAATTGCACCAAAATCCGTAAGGATGGACTCGTCGATCAACTTGATGTCCAAAGCCTTTGCGATTCCAAAGTCAATAACCTTGGGAATCGGCACTCCATCGTACTCGGCGACTAAAACATTTTCCGGCTTGATATCGCGATGGATGATCCCTTTTTGGTGGGCGTGTTGAACTGCGTTGCACACAGATATCATCAAATCCAAGCGTTGATGAGGACTTAAGCGGGCATCGTCGCAGTATTTTGTAATTGGAATGCCGCGGACCAGTTCCATTACGAAATAGGGCTGGCCTGTTGGGGTTTGTCCTGCTTCGAAAATCTTCGCGATATTGGGATGATCCATCATCGCGATTGCTTGCCGCTCCGCTTCGAACCGAGCCAGCACGCTCTTGGTTGCCAACTCGGGCTTGAGAATCTTGATCGCGACTTGCCGCTTAACTGGTGCCGACTGCTCCGCTGAGTAGACCAACCCCATTCCGCCTTGCCCAATCAGTCGATTGATCTTGAAAGGGCCGATGTTGGATCCGATGTTCAAGTCAGGTCGGTCTTCGGAACTCGTCAGCGTAACCGGATCCACCATGGGTGTTCCCAGGAAACTGCCAGCCCTCATATGTGACTCGAGCAAGGATTCCACTTCATGTCGAAGCTCGGGATGACTCGCAATCGCCTCATCTAGAAAACACTTCCGTTCGGCGTCACTTTGTTTTTCGAGTGCGTTTAGAAATATCTCTTCAGGTGTCATTCAATGTAGTCCCGATCTTGCAGTACAAGTTCCGCCTGTAAGCTAGAAATCAATCCTAACATGTTGACATGGATATTACCGGCTGCTGAGTAGCACTCTATCGGAAATAAAACACTCCGCTGTGACTCTGCTTATCCTGTCATTGGCGAGAAGTCTCTTAATAGACTCATCCATGGAAATCATGCCTTCAGCACGACCGGTAACGATATAGTTGTCGATACTTTCCAATTTGCCAAGCCGAATCGCGGCGCCAATAGCTGGCGTATTGAACATGATCTCCAAAGCCAGTTCTTGCTTCTCACCTTCCACGACGCTAGGTAGAAGTCGCTGGCATATTACGGATCGAACTCCTGAAGCAAGTTGCGAACGAATCTCGTTCTGCACTTGCTGCGGAAAGAAATCGGCGTAACGCGAAATCGCTCCTTTGGCATCCCGTGTATGCAGGGTCGAAAAGACAAGGTGCCCAGTCTCTGCTGCACTTATCGCCATGCGAGCTGTATCTATGTCTCGAATTTCGCCCACTAATATCACGTCAGGATCCTGTCTTAGTCCAAACCGAAGCCCATCTGCAAAAGTCGAAACATCTCGCCCGACTTCTCTCTGCGTGACGACAGAATTCGAATACCTTGGAAAGCGATACTCAATCGGATCTTCGATGGTTAGGATTCGTAGGCCATTTGTTTTGTTCAAAAGCTCCACGATCATCGCCAAGCTGGTGCTCTTGCCTGAACCGGTTACACCTGTAAACAAAACCAATCCATTTGAGAACGAAATAAGCCGTTGCACCAACTCTTTGGGAAACGAAGCCCAGGAGAAATCAGGAATGAAATTTGGGATCACCCTAATGCAAGCACCCACCGCACCGTAGGACCGAAAGAGATTCACCCTAAAACGATTTGGTCGATTTTGAATCTCAACCTCGACCGCGTAATCCAGGTTCAATTCTCGATCAAAAGAGACCCTTTGAGTGTGGCTGCAAATCGGCTCCAATACATTCTCGATCCGAACGGATGTTAAAATCGCTTCATTGGCAATTGGGATTAGTTTTCCGTTTAGACGAAGAACCGGCGGGTAGCCACAGGCTAAATGCAAGTCGGAGGAATTTGTTTCGATAGCTTTCGTTAGCCACAAGACTATTGGATTCACGGTAGCTTCATTGACGTCTGACATAAGAAAGACTTAATTCATCAAGGATGAAACACTTTGGCGGAAGAAGCCGCCATTCAAGGGAATCGATGGATTCCTAACACTACAACACCAATGAAACCCCTAAGCACCAGAAAAAGCAAAGGAATCGATGGAAAAAACGGTTCGATGCTCAAAATCGCAACGAAAACAAGGCAATTTTGCCAATATAAGTTTTCTTAACATCAGCGACGAACATCTGAGAATAAGGGCAGAGCTAGCCGAGTGCCATTGGCGGTATTTCTTTTCAAAATATTCAAAATCGACGTAGGTTGGTCTATGCGATATGGGCCAGATCGGTACACTCTTTACTTGAGCGTTGGTACAATTGGCACATCAGATTCAGACAGTAGATCCCGCGTCTTTACTTGTTTGAGCGTTTATTGGGGGGAGAGCATTGGACGGATACTTTGTTGTTCAGATTCAATCTCCATCGTTCCCGAATTTTCCATGTCTTGAGGCAGACCGTAATTGGTCGCATGCTTCGTCTGTTAACTCTATGGCTCGGTTTTTCAAAACGCTTCCCTTCTATCGTCCGGAACAAACGTCTCTGCCGGACGGTTCGAGCTGTCGTAACGATGTCTGTTGAGTCTTTTCGACCAGCTTTCCGACTCGACGCTTCGATTCATCTTCCATTTCCTTTCAGATCCACTTTGAGAATTAGCTAGTCTCCATGGCAACATCCTCCAAGCGACGACTACAGACCAGCACCATCCGCATTTTCGGTTCTGGACGAAGTCAGTTTCCTATTCCGAATTTGACCACCTTACAAACATCGTCCTACGAGGCGTTTTTGCAGGAGGATATCCCTTCGGAGAAACGGAAAAACCAAGGGCTTGAGTCTGTCTTTCGCGAAATTTTTCCTGTAGAGAGTTACGACAAAACCGTCGCTCTGGAATACCTTCGATACGAGCTCGGCAAGCCTCGATATACGCCTGAGGAGTGCCGGCAGCTCCGTTTGACTTATGGCAAGCCGCTGAAGGTGTGGTTTCGACTCAAGCGGGATCAGCCTCTAGAAGAAGAAGTGTATTTGGGCGACGTTCCGATCATGCTCGGTGGCGGCGAGTTCATCATCAACGGTGCTGAACGAGTTGTAGTGAGTCAATTGCACCGTTCTCCAGGTGTTGACTTCGTAGAGGAGTCGGAAGGCACATCGGATCGAAAACTTCCTTCTGCTCGAGTGATCCCAGAGCGAGGCAGCTGGATTGAGATCAACGTTACGAAAAAGGACTCGTTGTCTGTCCGCATCGACCAGTCAGGTAAGTTTTCGGTGATGACACTGCTTCGAGCGATGTCGCCGAAGCTGAGCACGGAACAGGACTTGTTAAATGCGTTTTACGATATCAAGCCGGAGAAGGTCACTGGGGGAGGCAGCGTAGCCAAGCTCGAAAACAAGATTGCAGGCGACGACGTAGTTTATCCGTCGGACCATGAGCGAGCTGGTGAAATTATCATCGAAGCTGGGCAAAAATTCAGCAAGGCGATAGCCGAGACCATCTGCACATGCGGTGTGAAGAGTGTGCAAGTGATGGAGGCACCTAAAGTGCCATACATCATCAATTCGATTGCCGAAGACAACACCAATTCGCACGAAGAAGCGTTGTTGAGAATTTATCAAAGGCTTCGTCCAGGAAATCCGCCTGCATTGGAAAAGGCGAGAACTCTTTTCCACGAGAAGTTTTTTGATATTAACCGTTATCGTTTAGGTCGAGTCGGTCGATTTCGCGTCAACCGTAAGCTGGCTCTGGAAGTTCCTGAGGATGAAATGGCCTTGCGACCAGAAGACTTGGTTGCATCGATTCGCTATTTGATCGACTTGTTTGACAGTGAAACAGACGCTCGCTTTGATGACATCGACCACTTGGGCAATCGTCGTTTGCGAACCATTGACGAGTTGGCATGCGAAGAACTTCGAAAGGGCTTTTTGAAGCTCCGCCGAACCGTTCAAGAGCGCATGAGCCTGAAGGAAGTTGAGGACATGACTCCTCGATCGTTGGTTAATCCCAAGAGCATCAGTGCGGCTATCGAATACTTCTTTGGTCGTGGCGAGC
>JANLUJ010000921.1:0-3153 GCA_031363425.1 Pirellula sp. | reverse complement strand
GTTGTGCAGCCAATCCCGATTTTCAATCGAATGCTCAACGGGTGAAATCGAGAAGGCAGTTAACGGAGTGTTTGAGTCCTTTCGTCTTAACCTGGACGAGGTCCGAACTTTTGGCGGCGTTGGAATCCAAAGCTGTGCCTGCGGGGCCAATCAACACGATTGATGATGTATTTATGGATCCACAAATCATCCACCGAGGCATGTGCGAAAAACTAATCGGTGAAGACGGCTCGGTTGTGAAGACGATTGCCTCACCGATTGTCATAGACGGTGTACGCCTATCAAGCGATAGGGCCAGTCCGAAACTAGGGTCTTCGCGCCCGAAGTTTTGTGACCAAAACCCCGATCGAGTTTCCTAAATGAATCGAAACCAAAGTATACGGAGTGGAGGGCAAGTCCTAATAGATCAATTGATCATTCAAGGAGTGGAACGAATAACCTGCGTACCCGGTGAGAGTTTTCTGGCAGCGCTAGATGCCATGTTTGACGTCGAAATCGATTTGATAGTTTGTCGCCACGAAGGGGGCGCGGCCTTGATGGCCGAAGCGTATGGAAAACTGACAGGTAAACCAGGAGTTTGTTTTGTAACGCGTGGACCAGGTGCAACCAATGCGGCCCATGCTGTGCATATTGCCGCGCATGACTCTACTCCAATGATCCTATTTATTGGCCAAGTGGAACGAAGTGTTTTGGGTCGAGAAGCATTCCAAGAAATCGACTACAAACACTTCTTTGGCGGCATAGCCAAATGGGTAGTTGAAATGGATCGAACAACTAGGATTCCAGAGTTGATTGCGCGTGCATTTCGCATGGCGACCCAAGGCAGGCCTGGCCCAGTTGTGGTCTCTCTTCCGGAGGACGTACTGACCGAGATTGTAGACTGCGTCGATGCTCCACGAGTTGTTCCTGTGGTTTCTGCACCGTGCTCTGAAGATTTGCTGGCACTTGAGTCACATCTTTCGAATGCAAGATCGCCGTTGGTCGTTTTGGGCGGTTCGAGCTGGGACGCGGCCGGCTACGAGTCGATCCACGATTTCGCTACGCGATTCAACCTGCCGATTGCGACGTCGTTTCGTCGCACACACTTGTTCAACGCGCTGCATCCATCTTATGCAGGGGATTTGGGATTTGGCATCAATCCTGCTCTCGCAAAGCGCGTCAAAGAGTCTGATTTGATGGTTTTGATCGGAGCACGCATGAGCGAAGTCCCATCCTCGTCTTATACACTGTTGGACATCCCAAAACCCAAACAAAGACTAGTTCACGTCTATCCAGACCCGAATGAAATTGGTCACGTGTATCAACCGGACCTCGGTATTGTGGCTGCGCCGCAAGCCATGGCCAAAGCTCTCAAGCTCATGCGTGCGCCCTCGCAAATTCCATGGGTAACGGAAACCGCAAACGCGCATCAGGCCTATTTGGACTGGACGGAAGCGCCGAAGATGTTGCCTGGTGATTTCCAATATGGTGATGTCATCGTCTGGCTGCGAAACCGGTTGCCTCGCGACACAATCGTTTGCAATGGGGCTGGTAATTTCGCCATTTGGGTGCATCGCTATTGGCGACATCAAGGGTTGGGCACGCAATTGGCGCCGACCTCAGGTTCCGTTGGATACAGCGTCCCGGTTGGAGTCATGGCCAAGCGGCAATTTCCGGAAAGGCCTGTGATCGTATTTTCCGGTGATGGTTGCTTCCTGATGCAGGGACAAGAGTTTGCCGTGGCGGTTCAGTATGGAATTAATGTGATCATCATCGTTATCGACAACGGCATGTACGGCACTATTCGCATGCACCAAGAACGGGACTACCCTAAGCGTGTTATTGGCACCGATTTGAATAATCCGGACTTTGCGGCTTTGGCGAGGGCTTTTGGTGGACATGGAGAAACAGTACGATTCACCTCGGAATTTGTGCCCGCGTTCGAACGTGCCGTAGCCTGTGGCAAGCCGGCGATCATTCATTGTTTTATCGATCCTCAAGCGATAACTCCCGCGAGGACGATGGATCAAATTACTAATCGGGAGTAGTCTGGAGCTTAGCATTGAGTGCAGATTCTGATAAAGCAAAGGTTGCTGAATTCCAAGCAGCATTGAATCGACTAGTCGAAAGAGTGTCTGAGGACCGGTACGTGCTCGCAGTCGTACTCGTGGGTAGTTTATCCGAAGAAACCGTTTGGCGTCGAGAGTCCATCAGCCTGTGGATTATTGAGGCGGACGGCGTTAGCCGGCGATTGCGCAGCGATGGAAACGAGGAACGCATTTATCGCACGTTGGTCGAAGACGGAATCAACATACACGCCCAGGTCATTCCTCGCAGCCGATTCAAGTTGATGGTTGAGGGGTCATCGAGAACTGCCTTCTCCTGCAATTTCTTCGCCCACCGAACGCTTGTTTACAGCAACGACCCTTCCATTGATAGCTGGTTTGAGTCTGCCAACAATGTCGCAACAAAAGATCAGGAACGCGAACTCTTGACCTTTTCAACTTGGACGATTCATGCTCATCGCCACGCTCAGAAACGGCTAGAACTAAAAAACGATATCGCTATGGCATTTCAATCCGTTTTGGAAGCAGCCCATAGCGTAGCCTGCACGGAGATCATTCGAGTTGGTCAAGTGTGGGAACAGGATGTCATTTACAAAGCCATGGATTTGAGCCCCGATTTGATTCAATGCATCTACCTAGATGTGTTGGCGAATGGAAGAGACCGAAAGACCTTAGAAACTGCCCTCGCGAGAATGGACGCTTATCTTGAGGACCATCATCAAGCCCACCTCAAGCCCCTTTTGCAGTTCCTGAAGAAGGAAAACCGGGCCGTTCCTCTTTCCGAAATTAGTGATAGCTTTGCTTTCTCATCGGTCTATCCTTGGCATCTCGAATCCGCATGTGAATGGCTTGAACGCAAGGGTAAACTTGAAAAGCTCTCCGCTCCCTTCAAGTTAACCAAACGCAGTCACGAACCGGTGGAAGAACCAGCCTACTTTCTAGACAGTTAAGAGATGCGAACAACGATCGAAGTTCAGGGCGCTCGCGAGAACAACCTTAAAAACATTTGCTTGGAGTTGCCTCGTGACAATCTGATCGTCGTCACGGGGGTGAGTGGTTCGGGCAAGTCATCACTCGCATTTGATACGATTTATGCCGAGGGACAGCG
>JANLUJ010000854.1:0-5223 GCA_031363425.1 Pirellula sp. | reverse complement strand
TTCTGCCAGTTCATTCCTGGCCTGTGTAAACGATAAGCAGTCTTCGCTTAGCACCCGCGAAACCATTTCCGCGACCATTGTCTGCTTGTCTAAAGTTTTCTTCATTTGTGTACTCCGATGAAAGTGTTGTTGCTTAACGCGACATACGCCACATCCGAAGTAAACCAATAAAAAAAGCCGCGTTGAAGCGGCTAAATACACGGGCGAGGGTTAACGAGGGTTTGCGATGTTTTCTTTTAACTTTTTATTCGCAACTAACTTCTCGTGTTCGCAAATAAGAAGTCGCACTGTCTGAGTTCCTTTGATTTTTGTGAGACCAAGCTCTCTATTTTTAACCATTTCCCTGAACTTGGTTTGACCACAACCAATTAGTGTTCGAACGTTTTTCATTGGCAGTGGCATCGTAAGTCCGTCCGTGTTTTTGTCCTCACCTTGCTGATTTTCGATTTCAGCATTGGGTCTGTTGGCTTCACTCGATTGCAACTGAAAACCATGATGCAACTGAGCAAATGCAGCTCCAGCTAAAAACTCCCTTTTCGTTCGCAGGTTAAGTTCCTTCGGATCGTCGAATGCTTCTAACGTCTCCGCGCACTTTGCGAACCTGTTAACGAGAGTCTTGTCGTCAGTGTTTGCGAGGATTTGGCGATTCAATGTATTCCAAGAACGCCATGCCTTGTCAAGAATCATTGTACCCCAAGTCATATGTTCACTTGGTCTTTCCACTGCTAGTTTAGCTGCCGATTCTGCAACATGCGCTTCGATTTCAATCCAACGCTTGCTTGCGTCTTGTGCCATACCTTCGACGTTGCCGATCAGCGTCTTGACCTGGTAAGCAACGTAGGGCCAATCCTCGCTACCAGCGTTTCTGGCGATCAGTTGAGAGCATTCGCAAAGGGCCTGCCTAAGCTCAGCCAATTGGTTTGTTAACCGTTCAAATGCGTTGTATGCACGGTCTGCTTTGGTGTAGTCCGATTCAAACATCAAGATACCTCAGGGTTTTTAAAGAATCGCCGCGACCCACGCATCAGCCTGAGGACTGGCAGCAATGGGTCGCGCGGGGTTAATTAGGCCCCTGGCGATAAGTCTGGATTTTACGTTACGTTTAATTTCGGCAACACCCTGGCCGCTGCAATCGATTGTCTCATGGTCGCTTTCGCGTAGATTTGCGTCGTTGCAATATCACGATGGCCCAGCAATGCTTTCGCATTTTCCAGTTCCAATGATTCACCAACAACGGTCCCAACGAGATGCCGAACTTGATAGGGGGTCCAATTCGGGATCTTGGCTTCCTTGCACCCACGTTGAATACTTTGACGATAGCTGTGGGAATCATAGCGGTCTCTCGGCTGCTTTTTTGGCTCGGCTTTTAGCTTCTTATAAGAGCCATACCCCTTGCGTTCCGCAGTGAGTTTCGCACGGAACCAAGCCATCGATTCCGCAGGCGAAAAGCAGTAGCCTTTTGGATCTCTATTCAAGTAGTTTTCCAGAACTTCGCGTGCTTCGCCAAGAATTGGAACTTCGCGACTTTGGCCCTTCCATTTCGTTTTGTGGCTTTCTGGCCGATATACCCATTCGCTGCCTTTGCGATTGATGTCGCATGGACGCATGGAACATACCTCAGACGGCCTCATTCCCGTTGCTAGCTGCACTTGGAGCATATCACGCACAACAGGCGGCAAATGCTTTGCTGTGGCTCGTATGTGCTCGATCGAGACCGCTGTGACGTCTTCCGTTTCGTAACTGGCTTCACCACCAACGAGCGGAGAAAGTGACTCCAGACCAACGAGCGTATTGGGTTCGACCAACTCCTCCGAGATTCCCCAACGAAACATCTTCCGAATCTCCCCAACCAAACGGTTGATGTATCGCCGGGATTTGTCACCCTCTTTGACGAACCTTGTTCGATATTCTTTGAGTTTGCGCGGTCCGAAATTGTCAACCATCAAGCTGGAATCGTACTTTTCCAATTCCTCGCAAATGGACAGACGTCGCTTCAAATCGGTAATGTGGTGCGCTTTTGAATACCTTGTCTTGACGTGATCGCGGTATCCGGCGACCAAATGAGAAACGAGAATTGGCGCATCCTTCAATTGAACCTTCGCCATTGGGATCGAAAACCCCTCGGTCATGGCCTTTAACGACTCCGAATTGAATCCGTCTGGCAACGTCAATCCGTTGGCTTGGTATTCTCGAATCAACACCGCGTATCGCGCTAATGATTCTGGTGATCCTGCGCGCCCGAGATAGTAGTCGGTATCGGCAATTCGACATACTGACTGGCCAGAGAAATGGCTACGCAAAACTGGCGTTGGACTTTTTGGTCTTGGCATACAATGCAACTCCTGTTCAATCCCTAGTGTACTGCCTAAGCAGTACAGTTTTAGGGTATGGTTTCTTGAAACAGGGTCGCTCTTGGGGGTTCCAAGGTACGCTCTAAAAGTGGCGTCCGACCAATGAAAACGTTGATAAAACTTCGAAAGTACACCCAATAGGATTCGAACCTATAACCCTCGGTTCCGAAGACCGATGCGCTATCCAGTTGCGCCATGGGTGCAATTGCAACTTTCGTTTTATAGAAATTGAAGAGGTCCGTCAATTGCCCTTCGCGATTTTCCGCATCCCACTGGATTGACGAACTTTTTCAAAATTTTCAACCTTTGTGTTCAAAGCTTTTTTTCTATAAAGCACATCGCCTCGAGTGCCGCTTCTTTTTGTCTCACACTTCGTCCCGCTACATCCAACAAGTCGGCTGGCGGTCGTGATGACAATTTGCACGACTCCACATGGCTCAAGTCTCCGCTAATTTCGCGTCGCGCGAAAGCAAGGAAGAGTTGCCCGTCCATTTCGGGTGGCGAACCAGGTCCTAGGTGACCTGTTATGGCCGCTGCAATCGTTGCCTCCGGCGTTTTTTGCAAAATTGCCTTTGCTAAAGCTATCGTTACCGTGGCGCTTACCGGTCCAACCGAGGGATCTGCCAGGACTTCAGATGAAATCCCCAGCCACGCCGATTTCGTTGGCGTTCGATAAACTACCATCGAACCGCAAAGAAACTCGGAAATTCCAGGTATTTTCCCCAGTTCCGCTGCAACCAAACCTGCGGTACAACTCTCCGCCAATACCAATCGATCACCTCGCATTCGCAATCGATCGCGTACACGAATCGACATCGCATACAATGAATTCGTTCGATCGTCCGCCAATTCGTTTTCCATTTTGTCAGCATGAGCCAAAAACAAGTCGAAAATTCCTTGAAACCGCAACCAAGAGCAAGACCAGTTCACGGAACCAACATACCATCTTTCTGCTTCGAAACGATTCAAGAACTCTCCCATTATGCAGCCCATTTGGTGGCTGCTCTCGTTCGCGAACGTGCTGCTCTCGGACAGAGAACCGTCATTGGCTTGCCAGCTGGTTCAACGCCGCTGACGACATTTCGGGAGTTGATTCGTTTGCATCGCGAGGAAGGATTGGATCTCTCGGGCGTCGTTCTTTTTTCTCTGGATGAGTATTACGGATTACCCGCCAATAGCCCGCAATCACATCGTGGCTGGCTTCAAGAGCAACTCTTAAATCATGTCAACATTCCACCGGACCAAGTTTACTTTCTGGATGGCCAACTTCATCAAAGCGATATCGATTTGCATTGTCGCCGCTACGACGAAGCGATCCAACATGCCGGCGGGCTCGACCTTGTCATCCTGGGAATTGGACTCAATGGCCATATCGGCTTTAACGAACCATTCTCGGTTCGACGAAGCCGGACGAGACTCTGTACGCTTGACCCGATCACTCGCCGAAGCGTTGCTAGCGATTTCTTCGGCGAAGACAATGTTCCGATCCAGGCACTCACCGTCGGCTTAAGTGGAATACTTTCAGCAAGAAGAATTTTGTTATTGGCGATTGGCGAACATAAAGCCAAGATTGTAGTCGAGGCTCTTGAACGTCCGATCAGCGATCGTGTTCCCGCATCCTACCTTCAAGAGCATGGCGACGTTCGGGTTCTACTCGATGTCCCTGCTTCCTCACTGCTCAAGGGAGCATCGACTCCCTGGCTGCTTGGTAATGTAAAATGGGATGACGAACTGATCAAGCGTGCGACGCTTTGGCTATGCGCCCAAACAGGCAAAGCATTGCTCAAGCTCGATGCGGATGATTTCCGCGCTCATGATCTGCATCAACTCCTGCGGCATCACGGTCCGGCTGAATCGATTTCCCAAAGAGTATTTCGATGGATGCTCGATACCATCGACTACCATCCAGCGGGATCGGAGTCAAAACGGATAGTTTGCTTTAGCCCTCATCCCGACGACGACGTAATCAGCATGGGTGGCACGCTGATTCGGCTCAACGACGACAAACACGATGTTCACGTCGCATACATGACCAGCGGAAATATAGCCGTCTTCGACCATGACGCTCTCCGAGTCGCAGAACTTGTGGCGGATTATAACCAGTTATTCGAAATCGAACGCGAACAAACCAATCGGTTGGCCGACCAAGTCCGCGAGGCAATTGAAAAGAAGAAACCTGGCCAACCCGATGTGGAATCCATTCTACGAATCAAAGGTCTGATCCGACGGAGCGAAGCCCGTGCCGCCGCCATCGCTATCGGCTGCAAATCGTCCAACCTACATTACCTCGATCTGCCTTTTTATAGAACCGGCACCATTGCGAAAAAGCCAGTTGGCGAGGAGGATATTCAGATTATCGAGACGTTGCTCAAAGCGTTGTCGCCAGATCAGATCTATGTGGCTGGCGATTTGGCTGACCCACACGGCACTCATCGAGTTTGCGCGGAAGCGATATTTGCAGCCTTGTTGCGAATGACGGAACGCGGTGAAAAGTTGCCCGACGTTCTGCTCTATCGCGGTGCTTGGCAAGAATACCCACTTCATGAAATTGAAATTGCCGTTCCGTTGAGTCCCGGCGATTTATCCCTAAAACGCCAGTCAATTTTCATGCACGAAAGCCAAAAGGACAAAGCGCTATTCCCGGGTAGCGATCCACGTGAGTTCTGGCAACGCGCCGAAGATCGAAACCGTGGTACCGCTGATTCCTACAATCGAATCGGGTTGCCGGAATTCTTTGCCCTCGAAGCCTTTGCAAGATGGAAAGGCAAGCCGATTTAGCATGCGATAGAGGCCTATGGCCTCAATGCTTGACCCGCGAAGCGGCGTGCGGGCACTCGATCTATCCATCGGTATTATGACATGTAGCTGATTC
>JANLUJ010000830.1:0-2226 GCA_031363425.1 Pirellula sp. | reverse complement strand
GTACATCCGCAGTTAGTCGCTGGGCTGCTATATCGCGTTGAATGCGTCGGCGGCGAGACTTTATTTGCGGGTCGCCTTGCATCATTTTCATTTCTTCTCGCAACTCTTCATCTGTCATTCGAAGATCTTGCTCGTACTTCCATCTTTGAAAGGCATAGTCAATTACGGATAGAATCAGCAAGGCCGCGGCCACGTTACGGCACAAGTCGATCATCGTGGTCCAAACGAACTGCCCGACCGTCTCGATGCTGCCTGCGCCCAGGGCTAGGATGGAACCCCAACGCGACCATACGCCCATCAATAGAATACCTGCAACAAGTCCGATTTTGAAAAGACCGAAACCAAGCTTCGATGCATTCACGATCGTAAATAGTCGTTGAAAGCCTTGAATTGGATTGATTCGAGTGAAATCGAAACCGAGTTTATCGGGCAGCCATAGCGGTCCAACTTGAGCGAAGTGCACAACGAGCGATGTGCAAAGTACTCCGCCCAACAACGGGAGCATTGCTATGCCCCCTTTTCCGATCAAACGAACAACCTGCAATACGGCCATGCGAGGATCCGTTTGCCATTCCAATGGGGTGCTCAACTCTTCCTGGATGAGTTCGATCATCATCCGAAATACTTGAGGTCCCGTGAAGTCAAGAAGCATGACACCGGCGAGGAGCAAGACCGCCGACGTCAGGTCAGGGCTTCGAACAACGTTCCCTTCCTCTCTTGCTTTTTGACGACGGTAGTCGGTTGCGTCATGTTTCTTTTCGCCCCCGCTGTCAGCCACGCATCACCTCGGTTTGCATAGCAAATGAGAACTCAGCAGTGGGACGTGCAAACATCTGTGTCGTCAACTCAATCCATTCAACGAGTTCGTTCTGAAATACCCATCCGATACTGGCCATCGACATGGTGAGCACCAGAATCATGATCGTGACGTTGATATTGAACCCGATGGCCATGATATTGAGTTGTGGCAAGGTTCGGCCGATGAGCGCGGTAACAAAATTGGCCAACAGCAGAGCAATCGCGGGCGGAGCAGCCGCCCGCATGCCAACGGATACGCTGTGACGAAGCAAATCGTGCAGATGCATCAACCAATGCTCTTCCGCGATGATTCCGCCGGCTGGATAAACTTGGAAGCTATCCAGGCACGCGCCCAACACGATTCGATGCCCACCCAAGGTTAGGAACAAGGCCATCGCGACCCATGAGAACATTTGACTAACCACGCTGACCGTTTCTTGGGTGGTCGGATCGGCTGCCTGTGCTACGTCCATGCTCGCAAGCGAACTGATGACTTGACCACCAATCTGCAGGCTGGTGATGATCATCAGAACTGCGGTTCCAAAAAGGAGTCCCAGGAGCAATTCTTTGGCCAGTCCGATTACAATCCCAGCAAGATGTGTCGGCAATGGCGTCGCGTTGGTCATTACGAGCGGGGTCACCGACATCGCAATCATCAACGCAAGTAACACCTTGACTCGGTTCGGAATCGAGGAACCTTGAATAGGTGGCATCATGACAAGCAGTGGCCCGGTGCGCCCCAAAACGCATAGGAAGGTCCACATAGGGCCATACAGCAGGGTGGATACGAAATCGCCGCTCGGCATTGCCAAACCTACTTATCTTCCAGACAAATGGGGTGGCATTTCGCGAAGTACATTTCGCGAATAATCTAACATACGATCGGTCAACCAAGGCAAGCAAACGATGATGGCGAGCGTCATCGCAACTAGCTTTGGGACTGTGCTCACGGTCTGATCCTGTATTTGGGTAAGGGCTTGTATCAAGCCGATAGCCAAGCCGACGAGCATGCCGACCAGTAGCAGCGGAGCTCCAACTATCAACGACATCAGAATCGCATCTCGAACCAAGTCAATCGCTTCGTTGGGTGTCATCGTTTTTCAATCCAGTAAGAGATTCGCAATCATCCTGAAATAGTACCAAAGCTGTTTAGCAACATGAGAACCACTAGCCGCCATCCATCAACCAAAACAAAGAGCAAGAGCTTGAATGGCATCGAGATCATGGCTGGAGGCAACATCATCATGCCCATGGACACAGTTACGGACGCGATAACAATGTCCAAAATGAGGAATGGCAGGTAGATCTTGAAGCCCATCAAGAAGGCGGTCTTAAGCTCGCTCAGCATGTAGGCCGGAAGCAGAACTTGAAGTGGCACATCGGCCATGTTCTTTGGCTCGGGGCTGCCTGGCGCGTAGCGGCTGTAGA
>JANLUJ010000775.1:0-6570 GCA_031363425.1 Pirellula sp. | reverse complement strand
CCTACAGGCCACTAATTGGAGGTGGAGGAGGTGGTGGAGGAGGAGGAGGAGGAGGAGGAGGTGGAGGAGGAGGTGGAGGTGCAGGTGGAGCAGGTGGAGCAGGTGGAGCAGGTGGTGGAGGTGGTGGTGGCGGAGGCGGCGGAGGTGGACCAAGGGCTACGCTTTGCTGCATGGGTCCTCGTTCGGTCAGTAATTTCGTCTCCGATTCGAAACTTAGGTTTTTCGAGAAAAGGGAAACGGCCCACATGTTGCCACTTGCCGGCAGGTTCACCTTAACCGAAACCTTTTCAGTACCTTCCGTGATAGGATTGGGGGAAATAGTTATGGTTGCGTTAGTGGCGCCCATCGTGGCAAGAATAGCGTTTGCTCGATCGATTCCTTCTTGTGCTGTAGCGCCAGGTACGATCACATGTCGAGCCGCTTCGTAGGATGCGTTGTCGACAACATGCCGCAGCATGTTCATTCGAGAAAACTCGATGCCCGCCACGAAGAAGGAGAGAATAATAGGCAGAACGAGCGCAAACTCGACGGCATGTGCACCGAATCGATGTGAAACGCGGTTCTTCCTACGGCGGCTGGTTTGAAGAGTTGATTTCATCTTGTTTATTTGGAGATCAAGATCGGAAGTTGTCTCGCAATATCCTTAAACACGAGCGAAAGATTGACGCCATTGGCAGCGTGATAGTGTTTTCCTTTGGCAGAACTCGCGACCGTTTGCATAGTCGCCTGGTCCGCTTCATCCGAAAACGTGATTGCGAAAATCATGATTTGGTCGTCAGCTGCATCTATGGCTGCACCGATCGGATCGCTTCCAACGGTATCGATTCCGTCGGTCAAAACAATCATGACCTTGGCAGCGAAGGGTCTTCCTGAATTAAGAGCGAAGCAGTTTTGCCCACCGTTGATACCACCGCCAATGTTGGTTTGGCCGGATTGAAAAAAGTTCGTATAGTTGTTCAAGCCCGTAAGTATCGAGTTGTAATTGGTCGTTAGCGTTTGATCGAGATTGACTCCGTTGTTGTAAGTCACGAGCGCCACCATTTCATTGATTGGTGAGATCGTCAATTCATTTAGAAACACATCGACCGCGGCGACTGCGTCCCGCCATCGACTTGGATTTGGGGCTGGACCATTGAAGAACCAGCCGGGAAGAGCCGCAGCCGGAAGTGGCGGAAATACGGCAGGTTCATCTGAAGCATAGGCCATCGACCCGGATCGATCGATTACCAGTGCGATATCCACCTCGATTTGGTTCGATCTCGAGGTTTGTGAGGAGTCAACGCCAGTAATGAAGAATGGGTTAGGTAAGAGAAGCTTCAAGGGTCCGTCCAGCGATCCAGTTGTCCTCCTGGCAGTTACCTCGACGGCGTTGCGATTGCCCCCTCCGCCAGCGACGAAAGAATAACGGTCCGCCATACCAACTCTAGCCGATTGACCAAAAACAAAGTCCGAGTTCTTTAGCGTCAGCGGTTTGCCTCCAATCGCATTGCGAGATGCCGCATCCCGCCCTTTGGCTCGCGCTAAAGTTGTGTTTCCGGTAAGCATGAATTCGCGTCCGGTTGCCCTGGATGTGGCATCCGACGCGATAAACATCTCGGTACGATTCAACTCGAGGTACGCGATATTGATGGCGAATGCAGCTAAAATAATTACTACTGGCAACAAAATGGCGAGCATCGGAACGACTGCACCTCGCCGATTGCTGACTCTATGCCACAGCTTTGAACGTCCGCCGTTACGCAGGTAAAACGAGTTGAGGGGTTGTGACATGTCTACTCTCACTGGAAAATACAAGTGGATTCCGGAATGTTGTGGCCGAAGGACAATCTCGAGTTCAAAATTCCTTCATCATTTCAACGGTCCCTTTCAATGTTTTGGATCCGTAAAAACTCAGAGCAAAAACCGAATTGCTATTGCACGGTGCAGAAACTTCCACGCGTATAAACGAACCGTACGCAGCACTCTGGAAGTTGGCTGGTGTGACCACCACCGTCCCGTTTTTGATGCGGCGTGCTGTCAATATGTCGGTGGTAGCTTGAGTGACGTCAAAGTCGTCTGAACCTGGAACGATAGCTGCGCGGGCAGACTCGTATGCAGCAATCTTTAATGACTGCTGCAGGAAAATCATGGTGCACGTTTCAATCGTGCCCAGCAGCAGCGTTACAAAAACAGGGAGAATCACCGCAAACTCAACGACGGCAGCGCCATTGCGATTCTGTAACCGACGGTGATACATGGCAGATCCAAATTACAAATGTTGATACTTGTTGAGCCTTCAGTCAATTCGCTGATCTCTCGGAGGCAACTTTCAGAAACGTAGCTTTCGATACCTACGAAACATCAACCAATCGGATTATTTTCACCAATTGAAACGTTATTGTCCTAATCATCCGTCGTTCCCTTCGGAATGTGAAAAATCAGAACAATCGCTACTTTCTCTCAAGAAGTTACAAACGATTGGAGCGATGCTTGCAAACTCACCGCGAACGATGCTCAATTCGGACTAACCGAAAACCCATGGAGGCTGCTTCTAGCGTGTCAATCCACAACGCGTTTTGCCATGAATAGCGGATTTGGAGGCGAGTGATACTTGCATTGGTTAGGGCTTGCCGCGCAAGCTCAATTCCTTTTTTGGGATTGTCGTGAACTCGGTTTGACACCAGTGATCGCTCGCGCTGAAGCAATTGGATTTCCGTCGCGTGAGTTTCGATATCATTGAGCAGATCGAGCACTTCGTCGAGACGCAATTGGGCTTCCCGCATTGGCGGAAGTTTCGCAAGGTCCATTCCGTCGTGATTGGGTGGCAGAGCGATTGGCTGCATGGAAGAAGATGCACCTAGATCCGGGATCGACCTCAACGATTCATGCAATTCATCTGGTCCGGTTGCATCTTGCTGCTGGAGAGTTCCGCCATTCGCCCCCCTTAAACGAAACCAATCGCGACGATTCATTTTTTCTTCGGATTGGCTCATGATAATTGTTCTAAAGCGAATTGGGGCGAATTGGCTCGATGAATTGAGGAGAACTCACCAATTCAGTTTGTTCAAGCGTTGATGATGGAGTATGACATTGCTGGCAATTCTGTCGCCAGGGATGGGTAGTGCGCAGCCCTCGATAGCTTGTATCTCCGTGGCAACTCAGGCAATCGGTCCGCATCCAGGTCGCGTGTGGAATTTGAGGTGGAGCACCTGGGAATGCTCTGGGGCCGCTTTCGGGTGCTGGAAGTCCGACGAAGTGGTTTGCGATAACCATCGCATTGGGCATATCGGGAGTGGCTGTTCCGACATGGCACTGCGTGCAGTTCGAAAGCAGCATATGCGACATTTTTGGGATCCGAAGGGTTGTGGATAACGAACCATTCAGATGGCATGCGACACAGGACTCTGCGGTCAATTCCGTGATGGGATGAGGAATCGTTGGTGGGGCTCCATTGAATGCGCGATTCTTCTGTCGCATGTCCAAGGCAAATCGTTTTTCTTCGATCGAAATCGAATTGTCCGGGCCGATAGAGGTCGACTCTTGCTCAGTGGAGAATTGAGGTACCGAGAATTCGGCAGGTTGTGAATTGCTGTTCGGGCTATTTGCTGTGCCGAACATGCCATCCATTCGCGGATGGTTGGATGGCGCTGCATGAGCTCGAACAGCCTTCCCCATATGGGAGTAAGCGGTAGCCGGAATGGAGCCGGTTTCCGCATCCGAAGGGTTTCGCTTGGATTGAATCGCTCGACTGAAACTATGGACGCGTACCTTTTTTTCAAAAGGATTCATCGGCGATTGAAGACCAACAAAATAGCCAACGATTGCAGTGAAGGCAATCAAAAGTGCTACAAGGATGACAAACCGCGATGGTGGATTTGGTTGCATTCGGTCACCTAAACTTTCCGGATGCGAACCGCACTCTTTTTATAGTCGGGTTGTTTTGAAAATGGATCAACAGCGTCGAGGGTCAGGTTATTAACCATTTTGGTTTCATCGAAAAACGGCACAAAAACGGTACCTTTGGGTGGCTTGCCGCGCCCTTCGATCACGGCTTGTATTTCCATGGAGCCACGGCGAGACTCTACCACAACATGGTCGCCATTTCGAACCCCAGCTTCTGACGCATCTGCGGCGTTCATTTCAACGTAAGCTGTGGGCATCGCACGACTCAATTCTGGAATGCGTCGCGTCATCGATCCGGAATGCCAATGCTCAAGAACGCGACCGGTACATAGCATCAAGGGATACTCATGGTCCGGGAGCTCGGCGGGTGGTACCCAAGGGTGGAACCAAATTTGAGCTCGATCATCTTTTGTGCTGGAGTGATAAAATTGGATCCGTTTGCCGTTGCTAACATAGGGATCCAGACCTTTCGCAAATCGATGTCGCGTTTCGGTCCATTGGCCATTCACTTGAACCACTGGCCAACGAAGCCCTCTGGCTTTCACATACTCCGTGTACGGCGCTAGGTCCTTGTGTTTGAGTCGAGTAAAAAGTCGATACTCTTCGAACAAATGCTGATCGACATTCGTATCGTAATAATTCATCCAATTCCAAATCGGAATCGGCTTGCTATGCTGGTCGAGTACTTCAAACAGGAACCGACCATCGCGATCCTTCATTCCTTCAAATCCTTTTTCGAACAACTTATGTGCGACAGCGATTGTCTGCCAACCGTCATCGCGTGCTTCGCCGGGTGGTTCGACCATCTTAAACCACTGCTGAGTTCGGCGTTCTGAGTTTCCAAACATTCCATTCTTTTCGACCCACATCGCGGATGGAAGAATTAGGTCAGCTAGACGAGTAGTCGCCGTCGGATAAACATCGGAAACGATGAGAAACTTTTCGGCCATGCCTTCCTTTTTATTGAAAAGTTTGTTCAAGTTCGGTAGCGTTTGGCCAGGGTTGGTAACTTGTACCCAAATGGTGTCGATGACACCCCCCTCAGCCTTTGGCGTGCAAAACGACTCCCACATTTGAACGGTGTGAAAACCCGGTACGGGATTGATTCTGCCAGGCGGAAGTTTCCATATTTCTTCGGTCTGTTGACGATGTTCGGGGGTTGCTACCAATCGTCCACCGGGCAAGGTATGCGATAGGGTTCCTACCTCGCGCACAGTCCCACATGCGGAAGGTTGTCCCGTCAGACTAGTCGGTGCGTCGCCGGGTCTTCCAAAGTGACCGCTCAACAAGTGCACTCCATGCACGAGGCTGTTGATGGCGGTCCCGCGCGTATGCTGGTTCATCCCCATGCACCAAAGCGACGTGATTCTCAACTCCGGGTTACCAAATAAGTCGGCCAGCAACCGAATTTTATCGGCAGGGACTCCAGAAAGTTCTTCTACGTATTCAGGGGTGTAGGGGCTAAGTTGTTCTCTGTACTCGTCAAACGAGATCGACTTGCCGTGCAAATTTGGATTGACGTCATCGGGAGCCTTGAAGTTGCAAAACGAGCTGACAAACTCCTCGCTATAGGTCTTATTGGCAAGCAACAAATGTGCGATCCCATTGGCGATCGCCAAGTCGCCATGCCCCTTCATTTCCAAGTAATGATTGCAATGTGTCGTCGTTCGTGTGCGTCGTGTACCGATGTCGATCAACAGAACTTTTTCGCCCCGACTGCGTCGGTCGACAACGCGGGAAAAAAGCACGGGATGCATCTCGGCGGGATTGTTGCCCCACATGATTAGGACATCGCATTTGTCCAAATCGTCATAGCATCCTGCAGGCTCGTCGACACCATACGTTGCCAGAAAACCGGTTACCGCCGAGGCCATACAAAGCCGCGCATTTGGATCGATATGGTTGCTTCCCAATCCACCCTTCATGAACTTCAAGGCTGCGTAGCCTTCAGGAATAGTCCACTGACCCGAACCATACATTGCAAACTGGTTCGGAGCCAACGCAATGCGATCGGCAATGATACCGATGGCCTCATCCCATGAGATCGCAACAAATTTGCCATCGCGCCGTAGCAGTGGTGTTTTCAATCGATCTTCGCCATACAGTGCTCCGCCAGCATGGTAGCCCTTGACGCATAGAAGTCCTTTATTGACCTCCGCGTTTCGGTCGCCGGCAACCGCGACTACTTTGCCATCCCTGACGCCCACTTGAACGTGACAGCCGGTTCCGCAAAAGCGACACGGAGCCTTGTTCCACTTGACCTCATCCGCCAACTCACTCGCGTGGAGTACAGGCAAACTCCAAGTAGATGATCCGGAAGCAACCGCAGTCGCTGCAGCCATGGCCGAGGACTTCAGGAAATTTCTTCTTGCCTCACTTGCGTGCGACTTCTCTTCGGATTGCGGTTGCAGCGGTCCTGTCATGCGTTACTCTCCAGCTAGTGGCGTTTCAAATGAAGCAAAAACAATATCGACGTGAAGTATTCCGAATAGATCTTGCACCCATTTGGTCAACAACTCTAACTCCGTCGTATCAGCGGCCTCGATCGTCATCGGTAGGCGATCTCCACAAAGTTGACCTGTCTCGATTTCTCTTCGTTGACGCAATTGCTCCAGCGTCCAACTGAAACTGAGTTCTTCTCCCCTTTTTAGGGTCGCAACCATGCTGGCGATCATTCTTTAAACTCCG
>JANLUJ010000766.1:0-2810 GCA_031363425.1 Pirellula sp. | reverse complement strand
AAACGATTTCGCGCAGGAAAGCCTTGACCCTATTCAGTCAAAACGTTTAGGAGTGTCGACGCAGTTCGAGTTTGGCGATTGTTTCCCTGTGGACCTCATCGGGACCATCGGCTAGGCGGAGAGTCCGTGAACTAGCCCAAGCCCCTGCCAAGAAATGATCTTCGCAGACGCCTGCTGCTCCATATGCTTGCACTGCCCGATCGATCACGCGCAGAGCCATGTTGGGCGCGACGACTTTGATCATTGCAATCTCGCATCGGGCCGCCTTGTTGCCGATCGAATCCATTAGATGAGCTGCATGCATTGTCAGCAATCTCGCCTGATCGATCTCGATTCGAGAGTCAGCAATTTCGGCGCGAATTGTACCTTGTTCCGAAAGCAACTTACCAAAGGCGACTCGAGACTGGATACGAGCACACATCGATTCTAGGGCTCGCTCGGCTAGTCCGATCAGCCGCATGCAATGATGGATCCTGCCTGGTCCAAGTCGACCCTGAGCAATCTCAAAGCCTCGCCCTTCGCCCAGCAAAACGTTTTCAATTGGCACTCGGACATTTTCAAAAACAACCTCGGCGTGGCCGTGTGGCGCGTCATCATAACCGTAGACGCTCAACATCCTCTTGATCGTGATACCGGGCAAATCAAACGGAACGAGAATCATCGATTGTTGCTGATGGGCTGCGGCATTGGGATCCGACTTGCCCATGAAAATGCACAGTTTGCAACGCGGGTCTCCAGCACCCGATGTCCACCATTTGCGACCGTTGAGAACGTAGTGGTCGCCATCTCTCTCAATGCGGGATTGGATGTTGGTTGCATCGGACGAAGCCACGTCTGGCTCGGTCATCGCAAAACAGGAACGTATCTCGCCAGCCAACAATGGCTCCAACCACCGAAACTGTTGTTCTGGCGTGCCATATCGAACAAGCACTTCCATATTGCCTGTATCCGGAGCGGAACAATTGAAAACTTCGGCGGACCATGCACAACGCCCCATGATTTCGCAGAGCGGGGCGTATTCCAAATTGGTCAGGCCAGCCCCTTGTTCGCTTTCAGGGAGGAACAAATTCCATAACTCCGCCATCTTGGCCTTCGTTTTTAGGGACTCGACAATCGGTCGAGGTTGCCAGCGGTCACCCGTCAATCCTTGTTCCATGTAAAGGGTTTCATGAGGATATATGTGCTCCTCCATAAATGCCAACAAACGAAGCCGAAGTTCCTTAGCTCGTGCTGATGTTTCATAGAATTCCGTGAGCTGGCTCATACTTTGGTCTCGTTTTATTGGGCTTAGTAAGCGGCACAGCGCAAACTGTCCAGTGTTGGTACGCTTGCATGGGCCATTTCGGTCCGCATTTAGGTCGAACGTTGCGCAACAAAAAAATCAGGTTGCAGCTGCGCACCGGGCACGACGGAGTATTCGTCCAAGCAAGTGATGCCAGTCGAGAACAAGACGTCATCATCGATGAAGAAGTTGCCCGTGCACTCACGACTGCTTCGGGTGAGAATGGCATAGGCAGCATCGGCCATAATCTCGGGCTTTCGGCTGCTTTGCATGGCTCGTTCGCCTCCGAGCAAATTCTTGATGGCGGCCGTGGCGATGGTGGTACGGGGCCAAAGTGCATTGACCGCGACACCTTGTTGGCGAAACTCTTCGGCCATTCCCAACACGCACATACTCATCCCGAATTTGGCCATGGTGTAAGCGACATGATGCGAGAACCAAACTGGGGACATATCCAAAGGCGGTGAGATATTGAGGACATGCGGATTGCTGGCCTTGAGTAAATGGGGAAGGCACAGCTTGGAAACCATAAACGTGCCACGCGTGTTGATACTGTGCATCAAGTCGTAACGTTTCATCGCTAGGTCCAAAGTTCCAGACAAATCGATGGCGCTTGCGTTGTTGATCAGAATGTCAATACCACCGAAAGTCTCAACCGCCCTGTTCACCGCGGCCTGAACTTGATCTTCGATACGAATATCGGTGATACAAGCCAAACCCTGTCCGCCTGCCGCTTTCATCTCTTGAACTGCCGTGAATACAGTCCCGTCAAGCTTTGGATGAGGCTCGGCCGTCTTGGCAGCCACCACGATATTGGCACCATCGCGCGCTGCCCGCAAACCAATCGCCTTGCCGATGCCGCGACTTGCACCGGTGATGAAGATGGTTTTTCCCCGCAAGTTTGACATAGCTACTCGTCCACCATCATTCATTTTTGAAAACCACATTTTCGCCCAGCGGCGAACGATCGATTCGTGTTCGATTCGCAGCCACCGACGTGTCTTCGTAACCGAACGAAAGCCCTACAAGGATGCCGATCTCAGGTAAAATATCGAACTCGCGTCGTACAATATCAGGATAGCTTCGCATGCTACCTTGCGGGCAACACGCAATTCCACTTGAGGTCATCGCCAACATCAGCGTTTGTAGATATATGCCAAGATCGAGCGCAACGGGCTCCTTAAACTGCTTGTTCATTCCAATAAATGCAACATGAGGCGCATCGAACAGTTCAAAATTCCGGAGCAACGCGCGGTTTCGCCCGGACTTGTCATCTCGTCCAATTCCCATTTCATTGAACAGAGTCACGGCACAAGCTATTTGATGCTTTCGGAACGGCTCATCAAAGCGGTCGGGATACTCGAAATCCGGATTGGGTGGAGTACCCGACATGGCCTGTTCCACCATAGCGCGTCGAAGCCGATCGCGAGCCGCACCAGAGGCGACGAATATTCTCCATGGCTGAATGTTGCAATTGGATGGGGAACGCTGTGCCATTTCAAACACATGTCGAATCGTTTCGGAGGGA
>JANLUJ010000730.1:0-1356 GCA_031363425.1 Pirellula sp. | reverse complement strand
CGACCGAGCCAAGCGAATGCTCGCCGCGAAAGAAAAGCGGAACGCGACCGCCTAGCCGATTTGCGACAAAATCCCTACTGGTTGACGTGGGCGCTTACTCCAAGCTTGCTTCCGAGAGAGAAACCGCCCAGTGTGGACCCGCATGCTGGCGAGTTGGTGTGGCAGCGGCCGGCGAAATCCGGCTCCTATGCCGATTTTGGTTATCCGCTTTCAACTTGCGCGTCGGGCGCTTGGACTTGTACAAATTACAAGTTGTCTACCACTTTGCTTCAGAGACCTCGGAGTCAGCATCAAACTTCCATCCTGCCTTTGTCTTCTTCAGCCTATGTGTAAGGGTAGCAACACTCCATCCCGGAACTTCGAACTTTAGATCGGCAGTAGTTTCGTCGACATTCTTAATTGCAAGAGCTCGAAAGCTTTTTGCTACAGCTTTAGCTTGCTGTAACCGGTGAAGTTGGTCTTCAGGGGTGTCTATTTTGTCTGGATAATCAAAGCAGGCTTTGATGAGGTCGAGCTTTTGTTCACGCAGGGCCCACATGAATGATTGTAAGGTCGCCTGTGGAGTATCGAAGCCAACGTTTCGCCATGATGCCGCTTCTAGTTGTTTCTCTAGTAACGCTTGAATTTTCGAAGCCGCTTCCTTTTCTGTCCCAGGCGACTGAGACATCGCAGTCCTTGGGGCTGCGGTAAATCCAATTTGAAGAGCAACAGCGAGGCAAAAGATAGCTTTGCGTTTCATAGGAATCCTTTCAAAATAGTGAGTACTGGAGTGTCTTACGATACACACACGGCTGGACGGCAAAGACGAACTTCATGCGGATAACGCCGCCATTCATCGAGTGGCGGCAAGTAAAGTTTCTAAAAATCGAGGCGGCCGATCCGCCACTTCGATGCAATGGTTTGTTCTGGCTGAATATCGCGTTACGTATGGCAGCGAAGTTCAGATCGCGTTCCAGGCCCTTATGTGTCGTTCCATCTATGTTGAACGAGTAAACCTAAATCTGCGACGATCCAAACAGGAATCGGAGCAACGTAAACGCCTACGGCAAATAAACGGCGAATGTCAAACAATTTGTGAGACCACAGCCAACGGTCCAAGGAAAGCACCATCGCCGCAAACAAGATTAAGGCAAACAAAAGCCGTAATGAGTTTTGTTTGACGAGGTTTCCTAGTCGTATCAAACATCCCGCCACAATTGCGACAATAGCCACATCTTGGAAATGGCAGTCAAAAAGGGAGCCAGCGCGGCAGCCAAAAAGGGGACCAGTGAGAGGGTGGGGTGACGCGGGGTGGCCGAGAAGTTCTGGTAAGCATTTTGGAGGCTTACCAGGTCGCTCTCGGAGGAACCCAAGGTG
>JANLUJ010000729.1:0-8378 GCA_031363425.1 Pirellula sp. | reverse complement strand
CGACCGAGCCAAGCGAATGCTCGCCGCGAAAGAAAAGCGGAACGCGACCGCCTAGCCGATTTGCGACAAAATCCCTACTGGTTGACGTGGGCGCTTACTTTCAAACCACATTGCCTCGCACGTGACTACGCATTAGCAATTCCCGCCGCTGCGCGGGTTAAACATCTCCCCATCCTCCATTGCTCTGATGTTTAACCGCTCGTGCCGATTAGGCCGAGCGCGGGGACGAGATCTTGGCCGCTCTCATCTGCCAACTCGGCGAAACCCGTCAATGCGCCCGCCGCTGCGAAGTGTTTTGCAAAAAGCAGGCGCCCTGCCCTGCCCTATGTCGTTAAGCGATGGCACTGACGCTAGCAGCGTCAGCCACGTTAGCGTTCAAACCAAATCGCGATCTCGAACGCCGAGCAAGTAGAGCACCGCATCGAGGCCCATCGTGGATACTTGATGCTCGGCCGCGAGCTTCACCACCGGCTTGGCATGAAAGGCAATACCTAGGCCTGCTCGAGCCAACATCGGTAGATCGTTCGCTCCGTCCCCTATGGCAATGCACTGCTTGCGATCAACTCCTTCTTCGCTGGCAAGTTGATCCAATAGCGTTGCTTTGCGCTGCGCATTAACGATCGGCCCAATCACCCGCCCGGTTAGTTTTCCATCTGCGATCTCGAGTTCATTCGCATACACATGATC
The DNA here is from genome assembly GCA_031363425.1 of Pirellula sp. Classification (GTDB taxonomy): domain Bacteria; phylum Planctomycetota; class Planctomycetia; order Pirellulales; family Pirellulaceae; genus JBKCUI01. The sequence goes on along the minus strand of JANLUJ010000729.1, from coordinate 7,691 downwards.
GATCGCCAATCGCTTTTGCAAGTAGTTGCCAAAATAGGTGAAACCGCCCGATAGAATAGCGGTGCGATATCCAAAGCGACGAAGTGTTGTTAGTAATCTCTCGGCTCCTTCGGTTATCACCAAACGCTCAGCGATCTTGGGGAGCACACTCTCGGACAGACCTGCAAGCGATTGAACACGTTTGCGCAGCGACTCATCGAAGTCCAACTCACCGCGCATGGCCGCTTCTGTAATCGCGCTAACCTCTTCTCCAACCCCAGCTTCCTTGGCAAGCTCGTCGATCACCTCCGCTTGCAATAGGTTACCGCAATCCTGCATTTCTCGGATGATGCGTTCGCTATCTTCGCAAAATGGGATTTGGACCAATATGCCTAGCAATAGCGATTGATGTATTACTGCTTGGTTCACATCAATAATCGAACAACCGAATTTTGCCAGCAACTCCGAAATAGAGGCTGTTAAACCGGGTCGGTCTTCTCCCGTGAATCGAAATAAAATCAATGATGCGGTACTTGTTGTGGCTAGATTCATGCGAATATCGTAGCCGATAAATGAATTGTGTCCGATACCAGGTTGATCGAGTTTCGATGCGATGAGATGTCGCACCCCATAGTTTTCAACAAGTCCGTGAAAGGTAACCTGTTCTTAACTTCGGAATTTGACGTTTCCGAGCGATCAGGGTAATCTCATCGGATCAGTTCATCGTTTCCTTCCCCGATTCCCAAAAGGCGAAAGCTTTCACCGATGATACCCAAGCATGATTCATCGATCGTTCGCGAGCCCTTTGGGGTCTTTGATAGGATGTTTGCTGCCGTGGAAAAGGTTCGAGAGCGATTGAATCGAGCTTGCAATTCATTGGAGCAAAGTCAAGTTCCGTACGCTGTCATTGGAGGCAATGCGGTCGCAGCCTGGGTGGCCACGATCGACGACGGAGCCGTTCGCAACACGCGCGACGTCGACCTTCTGTTGCATGAAGAAGACTTAGATCGAGCCACCGAATCTCTTCAGTCGGTCGGATTCGTTCGAGACATCGTGATGAACGTTATTGTCTTCCTCGACGGTCCGGACGGCAAGCCAAGCCAAGGCATCCATATACTCTTGGCAGAAAGGAAAGTCCGACCGGAATACATCAGTGCAACGCCAAAAGTGATAGACTCGCAATCGATTGAAGGCAAACAGATCGTGAGTCTACTCGAACTAATTCGAATGAAGCTCAATAGCTATCGGCTAAAAGATCGAACCCATTTGATGGATATGATCCAGGTGGGCCTAATCGACTCGACTTGGCCTAAGCGATTCGAGCCCGAATTGGCAGCCCGTCTGCAAACCTTGATCGACAACCCCGAGGACTAAGGTGTTTTCGGTTACTGGAACCTTTGATTCCTGTGCGCTTCCAGGATACCGGGCTTTCCGATTTTGGATTCTAGGGCGAGCGGCAGGAGTCGATATACCGAAGCTTAGGCCCCGCCCGAGCTTCGCACGGTCCAGGGGGCCATGCTACTGGACCAGCCGCAAATGTGCCGCCTTAGCGTCATTTCGTATGTGATCTCGCGACTATAGGTGCGGTGTTTTGGCTTGGAGACGCAGGACGGGAACATTTGAGGACAAATGTTCTACTCTCTCAGCGCGGCAGGATTGCGTTATTGTCAAATCCGGTTTGAAAGCCAGGTGGCCAGTTGTTAATGGGCTGTGGCTGCTGCTGAGAAACAGGCCAGCCGCTTGGTTGCTGAGGGATATTGCTTTGATTGCCCCAGCCTTGATTTGCAGTCGCTCCGTTTTGCCCCCCCTGCCCTGCCCCGAAAAATCCGCCATTGCCTTGATTCGTTGGTGCACCGCCCTGCCCTGGCAAGAAGTTGGTTGGAATTTGACCAGTGCTAACCTCATTGCCGAAGTGATTCACGCGCTGCTGAACCATGTTGCCGAGCCCGTCCAGAAAGCCATCACCGGCCTGGGGCGACAGCCCGTTTTGATTCTGTTGCAATCGCCTTTCTACATTGTCGATGTACGGCCCAACAATTTGTTTGATCTCATTGGGGAGGATCCCTCCTGCGTTCGCTAAAATCCGACTGATGTATAGACCGCTTCGCGAATTCGCAATTCGTTGTTGTTGAGCCGAACCAAGCAGCGTCATCGCAAACATGGTAATGAGCAAGCACAAGGCAACTCCTTTGATCAACCCGAACCCGGCACCCAACTGACGATCGAAATCCTTTAGCTTGACCTTGTCGATCGATGTGCTCACCAAGCGGAACAGCATCCAAATGATCAAGCTCGAACCGAAATACAAAAGTAGCATTGCTAAAAACAAATTCCATGGCGGCTGAGCGTTGATCATTTTCGCAACGTCGTTACGAAACAGGTAAGCCACGAAATAGCTAGCAACGATTGATGCGAGTGAGGCTAGCTGCCATGCAAATCCTTTGATAGCCCCAAATATGGTCGTCGCTGCCAAAACGATCAACATGATCAAATCATAAGCCTGCATGCTAGCTATTCCTTCCATGGTTTCCGTGTTATGAGTCTGATTGTGAGCAGACTTTTCGGTGACTATCGACTATAGCGATTAGCAACCTGAAGTGCGAAGAGCAAAATAGCCCCCCTGCCCTGCCTAGATGCTCTGGACGTAAGCGATTTGAGAATGCTAAAAGCCTTGCGAGCCCCCCCTGCCCTGCCCTGACAATTTGGTACTTTCATGGCCGATTTCAAAACCCACATTTGCGTCAGTACGGTTGCTGGCGTTTTTTATGGAGTAGGTGGCTTCCAAGCGGGTTTGCCATGGGAAAGTTGCGTCATTGGCACGGCACTTTGTAGCGTCAGCGGAATGCTCCCTGACCTGGATAGTGATTCTGGAATTCCGCTTCGAGAAGCCGTAGCTTTTTCATCGGCGTTTGTGCCGATGCTGATGGTAGATCGACTTCAACGAATAGGCTGCAGTCACGAGATGATGCTTGTCATAACGGCTGCCGTCTATTTCTTTCTGCGATTTGGATTGGCAGAGATCTTCAGAAGATACACGATACATCGAGGGATGTGGCACAGCGTACCGGCAGGCCTATCCGCCGCTATGTTTGCTTTTGTCATTTGCTCTAGCGAGAACATGCATTTGCGACTGTTTAAGACCGTTGCGATCTTCGTTGGCTTTATGTCCCACATCCTGTTAGATGAAATTTGGTCGGTGGAATACCGTCGAGGACGTTATACGTTCAAACACAGCTTCGGTACCGCACTCAAGTTCTGGAGCGACAACCGAATTGCGAACCTCTTTAGCTATGCACTTTTGGCATCGCTCTGTTTCCTCGCGTACAAGGATGAGGGACTGATGAGTCGATTTGGCAACGAGGTACAGGGCGCCCCGCGCACGGCAGTTCAATGGCTGCAAAACGTCCGATCACTGTGGTGAACCACCTTTGCCTAGCGAGCATTGGGTTAAGCGGGTTATGCAGGACTAAGACTCGCTCCGGGCCCTGCCCTGCTCTCTCGAATCGCATTGAGAATCCACGTCTTTAGAACGCGTGAGGGTTCTATGGCGAGCGGCAGGAAAAAACATACCACGATTGGTAGCTGAATTCGTAAGAATTCATTTGTTTCTGAATTCTTACGAATTCAGCTACGGTAGTTTTTATTCCGCCGCTCGCCTAAAGACGTGCGCCTTGATTAAACTAAGTTCACAATCTTCCGTTTACCCCATCGCTAACATATCTTCATGATCGATCTTGGAAAAAAGAATTTACTCGGTGTCCAGATTGATGCGGTGGACTACGAAGCTGCAGTAGGGCGTTTCATTGCGGCCGCAACCCAGTCAAAACGATTAACGGTAACAGCCTTGGCAGTTCACGGAGTCATGCTTGGAGCCTTGGATAACGAGCATCGACATCGATTGAATAGCCTCGACTTGGTGGTCCCTGATGGGATGCCCGTACGTTGGGGCGTGAATTTGCTTCACGGTGTTGGCTTGCCAGATCGAGTGTATGGTCCGAACCTCATGCTCAAGGTATGCGAAGCGGCAGCGAAGCACGGCTTGCCACTTTATTTTTTTGGCACGCAGCGAGAAACACTAGACAAATTGATCGAGAACTTGCGAGTGAAGTTCCCAGAGATCATCATCGCCGGCTCCGAGCCATCGCAGTTTCGAAAAATAAGTGAAGAGGAAGCGATAGCCCTCGCAGAGCGAATCCGATCGAGCGGAGCGAGGATCACTTTCGTTGGACTTGGTTGTCCTCGGCAGGAGATTTGGGCATACGAATTGGGCGACGAACTTAGCATGCCTGTTTTTGCTGTCGGGGCCGCCTTCCCTTTTCATGCCGGCACTTTGCGTCAGGCCCCGTTATGGATGCAAAACAATGGCCTTGAATGGTTGTTTCGATTTATCTCCGAACCGAGACGCCTTTGGAAACGATACGTTTATTTGAATCCAGCTTATGTGACTCTTGTTGGCTTGCAATTGCTAAAACTACGAACGGCCGATCCAAACGCGACCAAATCTCCGAGTCAAAAAGAACGATTCGGGTAACCTTCTACTTAACCCCCCTACCCTGCTTCGTTGCAGTAACCTCAGTCTGATATACATAGCACGACGCGCGAGCTAGTGAATCAAGTTCCCAATTCACTAGCTTGCGCGTCGTGCTAAGGTTTGCAGACTGCCGATCACCTCAAAACGTCTTCGAAAAAACCAAGCCGTGTTCCACCGAACGAAACCCAAGCCTTTGCAACAAAGTAATGGATCGCTGTTGGTCTGCTGATGCGAAGGTTCGCACAGCTCGTCTTCTTTCCTGTTGCAATTGTCGTAACGACTCAGCCATCAAATAGACAAAGCGTTCATGTGCTTCCTCTGATTCTGGAACGTTGGGCAACCATAGCCGGACTACACTCGAATCAACACCCAAGATGGTCGGGTCCGGGAACCAAAACATAACTTCGCCTTCAACCTTCGGTGGAGACCGCAGAACCAAATTGAATCGAATTTGTTCACAGTGTCCGAGCACAGAGCTGAGCCACCATTCATGCGTGTCTTCGTCTAGCAGCCTGCCTACAGTGCAAGTTCTTCGGATACCAATTTGGGTTCGGTCCATTGGCGGGCGAAACGAGGACAAATCCAATTCCCAGCACTCCGTCGGACGGGTTGGGGAGAAGCCGGCTTGTGACAACCAGCGTTGGGTTCGCGTGTCCTTTGCGATGACTCCCATCAAATTGTCCCCTTCGCCAACGCCCAGATAAAATGCGTTCAACTCCGTTGTCCCGAGCGCTGTACAGATTGTCGCGTTTTTCCCATGCATGCTCCTGAAGGCATGCTCGATCAACGCTTTGGCGATGACGTCCTCCTGTTCGTGGGGTGCGATGCAAATTTTGTGTACCATCGCCACGGATTCACTGGTATCATTTCCGTTCTGATTGCGCGCGAAACCAAAGTGAATAAAGCCCGCGGGGATACAGTCTTGGTTGATCGCAAGAACCAAACCACTGCTATGAAAGAAGGGCTTGCCGAGTACGCATTGATCCCAAACGCTTATTGGACAGACGCTCTTTGAGTTAAACGCCAAATGGTGGTCATGCCAAAGTTTAGCCAAGAAAGGAGTATCAGTATTAAGAAAAGACCTGATCTTCCACACGGCATTCACCCGAGAACCGCAGGGACTCGAAAGCACTCCGAATCGGAGGAAGGAGCGTTCTGGAGAGCCTCCTCTGTCGAAAGTGAGGGATTGCACACATCCGGTGCAAGGACATTTTGAAGGTCAAATGCGTGGACCATTGGTTCAACGTTTTCCGTGTCTACTTCGGAAAGCTGCTCAACCAGACCAACAATTTTGCCGAGCGTATTCGTTAACTCAGCCACTTCGACTGGAGATAAGGAAAGCCTTGCAAGATTTCCAATCCGAATCACATCTTCGGCAGTCAAAGCCATCGACGGACCTCAGTTCGATTACTTTGGTAAGGCAAAAGGCTTGGCTCGAACGGCCTTGCGAATCCGACCGCTACGAATGCATTGAGTGCATACACGAATCGTTCGCACTTCGCCGTTAGGGAGAGAAACCTTGCAGTTTTGAAGGTTTGGAGTGAACCGACGCTTGGTAATACCAGTAACCTTCGTACCAACACCACCCAAGTATTTTGCTTTACCACGGATCTCAACTTGATTCCCGACGGACGCTACTTTTAGACAAACATCGCATGACTTGGACATGATCTACCCTAAACCACCAACGAATCGAACCTTAATCTACTTACTCTTGTCCCTCAAAGGGCTCCAAAGTATAGCCGTACAACCGAGAGTAGCAACATCAAAACAGTTCTTCGATGCCCCGATTGATGAAAAATCGCTGGGAAATTACACTTTGTGGCAACTTGAGGTTGCCGACCATTTCTCAAAAATCCTCTTTCCTCGCGGATCTCCTGCAAGATGACTGTTCAGAAGTTCACGCGAGAATTAGCCAGTGTAATCGAGTCGGCGGGCAAATTGGCTTGTGCCGTCAAGGCCGATGCGGTTCTTGTATTGCTCGATAGCGCGACGGACTGGGAACGTCTTCGCGAACTTGTCCCCTCCGAAATAAAGCGCATTTTGGTCGCAGCCGATCGGATTGAAGATCTCGCAGGCGCCGACAAATTCGGTTTGATCCCGCTCGTTCTGAACAAGGAGGATTCTCCGCTTCTGGAACGCCTGCAACATGCGTTGTTGGAAGCGGTCGCTGATGAATTGTTGGCCAACCACTGCGATGTTATCGCTGTGTACTGCGGATTTGAAGTCAATCGCATCGATTCGATTTCGATCATACGGCTCGACGAACGCATGCGGCGATTTACCAGTCGCGATCTACAACGGCTCGAGAGTTCGGTGCCTCTGAACAACCTCAAAATCGTAATCGACTTGGCAGTTCAAATCGGCCGCGAGGGGCGAGAGGGGAAAAAAGTTGGCACCATGTTTGTCGTAGGAGATACGCGAAAAGTCTTGCAGCATTGCAAAGATAGCGGCTTTGACCCACTCAAGGGATACAGTCGAAAGAATCGAAATCTTCACGATGCTCGCGTTCGCGAAGACATAAAAGAGATCGCGCAAATGGATGGTGCATTTGTTGTTTCACCTGATGCAGTTGCTGAGCGATCTCGCCAAATCATCGAGATGTTGCACGAGAACCTGCAACTATCCAAGGGGCTGGGCTCTCGCCATTGGGCAGCGGCGGCTATTACTCAACGAACCAAGGCCATTGCCATCGTCGTAAGCCAATCGAGCAGCACCGTTCGCGTCTTCCAAAATGGCGCATTGGTGCTTCGCATTGAGCCCATGGAACAAGCGGTCAAGTGGCAAGAGTTCAATTACGAACCTCCTCCGAATGAAGCTGCGGATTGACCATGGCGAAACCATTTGTGGCTGTGGTTACAGGGGCTTCAAGCGGTATTGGCCAAGCGATCGCCACGGAATTTGCTAGCCGTGGTGCTTGCCTTGTGCTGAACTGCCGGCAAAACCTGCACGGACTTGAATCCACCATTTCCCAGATTCGGGGCTTGCGTGACGCAACTCAGGATCTGTTCTGCATCGTCTCGAACATCGAAGATCCTGATTCCAGTCGCGAACTTGCCAATGCCGCATTTGAACGCCATGGTTATGTGGATGTTTGGGTACATGCCGCTGGAGCTGACGTACCCTTACTGGATCGAGGACGAAAATTTTGACCTTGAGTACCATGTGCGGCACATTGCCT
>JANLUJ010000703.1:0-12253 GCA_031363425.1 Pirellula sp. | reverse complement strand
AATACCGCTGGCTTGTCCAGCGGATTTGTTCTGCTTTCAGGCTACACGCTGGTCGTTCTGCTTTAAGGTTACATGTCCACCGGGAGCAAGCGAGCATGGAAAAACCCGGCACCATCTTGATCGATTCGGATACGCTTGTTGAACAATGCTGTTAATGACTGTTCGCTTAGGGCAGTTCGCGTTGAGCCATCAAAAAAAATACGTCCAGCCTTCAAAAGAACCGTGCGTGCAATACTTGGCAATATCTCTTCGATATGGTGAGTTACCAATACAATCTGAGTGCCCAAGTTTGCTATCTCATTCAAGAGAATCAAGAATTCTGCTCGAGCGCGGATATCCAATCCGTTTGTCGGCTCGTCTAAAACAATCGCTTGCGGTTGCTGGACCAATGCTCGAGCCAAAAGGACGCGGCGTCTCTCCCCGGTTGACATGTGGCCGATGAACTTACGGGATTCACTGTCGACTTGAAACAACTGGAGGAGCCGTTTGGCTTCAAACTGCATCTCGTCCGTCAAAGATACTGGATCCGGTTCAAGCTCCGCAGAGAAAAATCCTGTTAGCACCGACTGGAGCGCACTGAGTCGAGCCGAGCGCCCGACGGTGAAGTGATGGTCTATTTCAGAACTCACGAATCCAAGATGGGAGCGAAGTTCCCAGACGTTCCACTCTTCTCGACCCAATATACGAACTTCCCCGGATTGCTCATCGACGACCGAAGGGTAGAAGAATCGCATCAGCAATTTCAGCAATGTCGATTTTCCAGAGCCATTTGGTCCGACGATGGCAACATGCTGGTTCTGTGGTATGCGAAGATTTAGGCGATCAAGAATTCGAGTGCGATCTCGTTCGATGCTCACATCCTTCAGTTCAATGAGCATTGCGTCAGCATGCATCAGTTGAAGCCAAACTCAACAAACTCGCTATCGCAGGTCTCTTCGGGCGCCAAGCTTAGTTCTGTTCCCGTGACAATACCCATCATAAATCGGTTGGCCGCGTCTAGCATGGTCGAGTCCAGTTCGTTGGATTCATCGCAATCGTCGTCTTCGAATCGAAGTTGGCAAAATTGGTATCTCAATCCCGCCTGATGTGAAATACGCACGGCTCTCACAAGTTCATCGTCACAGCAGATTGTCGACCCCTGACGTTGGGAAAACAGCACTGGAAGCTTACGTGCTCGTTTCCAATTGGAAAGCGAACTGGCTGATTTTGGAAAGGAACCACTCAATGAGACTACGCCTGCGATTTGATTAGCGTACTTGAGCCCAATCCATTGAGCCATGGTCCCGCCCGACCCAAACCCGGCCAGAAATACCTTGTGGGTATTGACGGACAATCGGCTAGCTACCCCTTGCACACTATCCCACACCAGTTCCTCTGCCAAAGCGCACTCGGTGTTGGAACATCCCCAACGGAAACGCCGGCTTCTACCTTGACATTTTTGGTTGGCCCGGGGCGCAACAGCAATGTAGTTCCGACAGCTCAATGACATCATGACATTGTCGAGCTCTTGTTCGCAACTTGCGTCGCTGTGTAGCCAAACAACGAGCGGGTATTCGTAGCCTGACTCGTAATGTTCTGGAACGAACAATTGATGCGGGAAACCTAAATGGATTGCGTCTTCATCAAGTGGCCGGCATCTTGACGCAACAGGAAAGGTTTGGGAAGTACTACCGTTCGATTCCATAAGCATCGTGAGGCGACTCATTCAAGAATTCCTATTCAGCTGAAACGAGCATGAGGGACGAGAGTTGATTTGCCGAAGTCAACGTGATAAGTCACGTTGTATTGAGGACATTGGTGTTACGTCAATGGCGCCAGGCATAAGAAATCGGGAGACCACAATTGATTTGAAATGCTTTCATTCGCGTTGGCCAAGCCAATCGGCTTCGCAACTCAATTTCGCTACTCGAACGCTGAGCTAAACCGTTGCTAGAAGCTTCTCCATAGTTGCCACCAAAGACTTGACCGCATCCACGCTCTTTTGAAACGCGGCTTTTTCGGAATCGGTGAGCGACAATTCGATGATTTTCTCCACGCCATTACTACCGAGAACGACTGGCACGCCGACGTAATACCCACCAACTCCGTATTCCGAGTCGCAAAGGGCCGCTACTGGGAGCAGCCGTTTTTTGTCACGCACAATAGCTTCAACCATTTGTGCTGTGGCTGCAGCCGGCGCGTAGTATGCAGAGCCTGTCTTCAAAAGGGAGACGATTTCAGCGCCGCCATCCCTGGTTAGCTGCACAATCTCGGCAAGCCGTTCTGGCTTTATCAATTGCGTAACGGGTATGCCACCCACCGAGGTACAGCTGGATATTGGTACCATCGTGTCACCATGACCGCCCATCAACATCGCCGAGATATCTTCCACACTCACATTGAGCTCCATTGCAAGGAATGCACGGAACCGAGCTGTGTCCAAAACTCCAGCTTGGCCGATGACGCGTTGGGACGGAAAGCCAAGAACCTGAAAGGCGCGTTGAACCATGGCGTCCAACGGATTGCTGACAACGATTACAACTGCGTTGGGACTACTGGCTTTCACTTGCTCTGCGACGCTCGTTACAATCTTGGCGTTGGTACTCAATAGGTCATCGCGACTCATGCCGGGTTTACGCGCGATTCCGGCGGTAATGACCACGACATCGCTATTCACCGTGTCTGCATAATCAGTTGAACCAACAAGCCTGCTATCGAAACCCATAATGGGGGATGCTTGCATTAGATCTAGGGCCTTCCCCTTGGGCATGTTTTCCGTTTGTGGAACGTCGAGCAATACGACATCTCCCAGTTCGCCTGCTGCACACCAATGTGCACATGTAGCACCTACATTTCCTGCACCGATAATCGTAATTTTTGCGCGACGCATAAGAGAGGCCTTGGTTCCTTGGAAGATGACTAAGTAATAGGTTGCCTTGATGAACGAAGTATGCTGACAATGCCCGGACCGTCAAGAGGACGACGAAAGCGAAATGCAGAAGAACCACTGGTTGACAATCGCTCCGGTGGTCATTCAGAGGGTAATGCTCGCTCCATTATTCATTCCCTGTGTTCCGAGCATTCCGTGGCGCAAAGGGACTATAATGCGTACTAGGCTAGGTTCGTAACCTGACCATTCTCGATCCTGTCCGCATCACGAGGAAGAAACGCCATGCATTGGTCCCAAAAAACAATTCAGCTTCCGGCCTTCGTTCGAGGATGCCACTTGATTACATCGAAGGTTATCAAGGAATTGGACTTTCTACCGTCGGTGCGAATTGGGTTGATGCATGTCTTCATTCAGCACACATCCGCAAGCCTCAGCATTAATGAAAATGCCGACCCCGATGTCAGGAAGGACCTGGAGATGGCACTCAATCACGTAGTTCCTGAGAACTTGAATTATGTTCATACAATCGAAGGACCAGATGATATGCCTGCCCATATCAAATCCTCCTTGCTCGGCTGCAGCTTGACGATTCCCATTGCGAATGGAACCCTTGCGTTCGGGACGTGGCAAGGAATTTACCTGTGCGAACACAGGGACCGCGCGCAAGGCAGGACATTGTTCGTGACCATTATGGGTTGTGCTTAGCAGTGCACCAACTCGTTCAATGAGGGAGGACCGAACTTCAAAGCCCTAACAACACCCACTGCCACGCGTTAATGGAATCCTAAAACACCAAGTAACAACTGATTAAATACACAGACGAATTCCCTTTGTCTGGTTACTTTATTCTCCTGGACGATTTCAACAATTATTTGGCTTATATCAGTTGAAGGAATCCTGGGTTTCGCTACTCTAGTTCATGTATCACCTGTGTTCGCGCAGGTCAATGGCAGTTCTTTCGCAATTTATTTTTGAAACAGGGTGTCGAGAATGAACAAAAGATCACACATTCATCAAGGGTTTACCTTGGTAGAACTTTTGGTGGTTATAGCAATTATTGGGATTTTGGTTGGGCTTCTTCTTCCAGCGGTTCAGGCAGCCCGCGAAGCAGCGAGGCGTATGCAGTGCTCGAACAATCTCAAGCAACTTGGATTGGCGACACTTAATTATGAATCAGCTGTTCGCAAGTTCCCACCGGGCCGATTGTCACCGGACTATACAATCAATGGAGTGGTGCAGCAAAACTACACCTCCTATCCAACTACTTTGGCACCCGGCTCCTCTACGGGCTTCCGTTCCGTACATACGTTTATCCTACCGTATATGGAGCAGAACAACATTTACAATCTGATCGATTTCAGCAAACCGACCTCTGTACGGATGACCACCGGTGGTGGCGTAACTCCAGTCAATGCAAACTATCAGGCTTATGCGAACGCGGCTGGACTTTTCATTTGCCCGTCCTGCCCGAACACTGGGGTCCTGATCACGGAAAACAACTACCGCTACAATTTTGGGGGATCAACTCCATTTGGCGGATCGCGAGGATCGGACCGAAACGATCTCGAGGCGAATTCGCCAGCCGGATTTTCGTCCAAGGGAAACGGTGCATTTTCCATGGGCAACGGTCTGAGTGTGGGCGCAATAACCGATGGTCTATCGAACACCACCTTCTTTTCTGAAAGAACGAAAGGTAGTGGACGATCCTTGACCGGACTACCTGCGATCGAAGACGTTACCAATTTGCTAAGTCGTCCACAAGGTTTGATCGACGCAGACGTTTTGATGGCTGAATGCGGTGCCATGGCTCCACAAGTGAACGGTGGTTTTAACTTCAACTCCGCGGGACGCTGGCTGCAAGGAACAGATTTTTCGAATGGTTGGCCGTTCGGATTCTATTCAAGCACAATGTATAACCACGTCGCACCGCCCAATTGGAAGTCGATTGACTGCGGAACGCGGAGCGCGATTCCTGATGCGCCAGGCGAACACGCGATCATGTCCGCTCGCAGTTTGCATACTGGCGGTGTTAACGCGTCGATGGGTGATGGCTCCGTTCGTTTCGTCAGTAGCTCAGTGGACCTCGTGGTCTGGCGATCCATGGGTACAAGAGATGGTGGCGAAGTCTATTCAAGCGAATGAACACAATGAATTTGCAAATCCAACAATGGTCACAGCTAATTGCATGCCTGGTGTTTTTCACTTTCATCATCGGATGTGGTTCGAAGGTTCGTGAAAACGACAATAGAACTGCACAAATGTCATTTGATGAGGCGGTGCCATTGGTGGATTCTGGCGACTACAAGCAGGCGTTGCCATTGCTGGAAAAGTCCATATCGGCTGGCGGCCTATCGGCCGATATGTATGCTGTGGCACTCTTGCTGCGTTCCCGTTGCTACAGCGAGACGGGCAATGTCGAGAAAGCCCAAGCGGACCTAGATCATGCCGAACAAGGATCGCCGAACGCTGCACAATTGCTTCTTGCCAAGGGAACACTTCTTGCTAAACAAGGCAAGAAAGCCGAGGCGGACGCAGCTTTCAAAGCAGCCAAAAAAGCCGATCCATCAATCAAAACACCTAAGTCGTAGAGCTGCCCAAGCCAATTGGCACCCCCTTTGTGAGCGGCAGGGCGCTACTAGCCGCCGGTATCCTGATTCGATTTGCTCTGCGATTGTTGTCACCCGCGGCAAGCGCCTGGCGGCATACCAGCAAAAATGCGTCGCTGCATTGATTGGCTCTAACGAAACGTTAACAGGAAAACAAAATCATGTCCAATATCTTTAACGGAACAGCCAAGCGTACAATTCTCCTGTTTGCGGTTTTGACTGCTTGTTGCAACGACGGCTTCTCTCAATCAACTCTTCCAAGAAGTTCCTTTTCAACTTCTCGAAACGCTCGAATGATTCGAATGCAAACCGAAAACCCTTTTCTATTGCCGAGCAAACTGACATTGCTTGCACCCGACTTTGCCGTCATACACCATGATCATTATCTTCCTGCATTTGACGCGGGCATGTCCCAACAGCTTCAACAGGTCCGTGAGATTGCTGAATTGACTTCGGCCCCAACCTTCGAAAATACCTTGGTGGCTCTGGAAAAGTCGGGCGAAGTCCTGGAACGAGTCCAGTCCGTGTTCTTCAACATGACGACTGCCAATACGGACGAAAAAATTCAGGAAATTGAGGAGAAGATTGCTCCTCGATTGGCTTCACATTCGGACGATATTTACCTCAACAAAAAACTCTTCGCACGCGTGGAGTCTCTTTGGCGACAACGAACCGAGCAAACGTGGAATGAAGAACAACAGCGCTTGCTCAAGGAGTATTACGAAAACTTTGTGAGAGCCGGCGCTAGGCTCGATGAGCAGCAGCAAACGCGTGTTCGGGCCATCAACGAAGAACTTTCGACATTGACGACTCAATTTCAACAAAACCTTTTGGCGATCACGAAAGAACGAAGTGTCATTGTCGAAGACACCGCGCAGTTGGCTGGAATGTCTACGGCGGATATAGCCGCAGCCAAGGAAGCTGCCACCGCGAAAGGACTCGATGGCAAGTATTTGTTGGCCATCACCAACACGACCCGCCAACCCGTGTTGCTCTCGCTCAATGATCGCGAACTCAGGAAACGCGTGTGGCTCGCTTCTGCCAATCGCGGCCTTGGTGAATCCGGAGGTTTAGACAATCGAGACCTGGTTCTGAAGCTAGCCCGCCTCCGAGCAGAACGGGCAAAACTACTTGGTTATCCAAGCCACGCAGCTTTTACACTCGAGAACCAAATGGCTCTCAAACCAGAGGCAGCTTTCAAAATGCTCCGTGACCTAGCCCCAGGTGTTCTCGCCAAGACCAAGCTGGAAGCTAGTGACATCATGGAATTCATGAAACGCGACGGAATCGGCGGCGAGCCCGAAGCATGGGATTGGGAATTCTACTCCGAGAAGGTTCGAGCCGAAAAGTATCAGATCGATGAAAATCTAGTAAAGCCTTACTTCGAGATGGAAAGCGTTCTCCAAAACGGCGTTTTCTATACCTACGGAAAACTCTACGGAATCCAATTTAAAGAACGCAAGGACTTGCCGGTCTACCATCCAACCGTCCGTGTCTTTGATGTCCTAGGTGCCGATGGAAAGCAAATCGGTTTATTCTATGCCGATTACTTCCATCGCGATGCAAAACAAGGTGGGGCTTGGATGGATGCCTTTGTCTCGCAGTCTCGACTATTGAATCAGTTGCCCGTGGTTGTCAATGTGATGAATATCCCCTTGCCTGCTGCTGGTGAACCGACCCTTTTAAGTTTGGACCATGTAACAACCATGTTTCATGAACTTGGACATGGAGTTCATGGGCTGTTTTCTTCTGTTGAATACCCAACCCTCAGTGGCACTTCGGTACCCCGCGACTTCGTCGAGTTTCCATCGACGTTTCACGAGGACTGGGCCATTTATCCCGAAGTGTTGAACAACTATGCGCGGCACTACAAGACGGGCGAGACCATTCCAAAGGATCTTTTGGACAAGAGCATTGCTGCCAATAAATTCAACAAAGGTTACGAAACACTGGAGTATGTTTCGGCAGCATTGTTGGACCTCGGATGGCATTCCATTTCGGCCGACGAAGTCCCAACCGACGTGGTCGCATTTGAGAACCAATTGCTGAGAAGTTATGGGATGGATTACGCTCCAGTACCACCTCGATATCGGACGTCCTATTTTGCCCACGTGTGGTCAGGTGGTTACTCGGCCGGCTACTATGCGTATCTTTGGAGTGAGGTTTTGGCCGCAGATGCATTTGCTCACATGGGCAAACTTGGTGGACTGACCGCAGCCAACGGTGCTCTCTTTCGCGATAAAGTTCTATCGCGGGGTGGAACCCGTGAAGTCATGCAGCAGTACAAAGACTTTCGGGGCCAGGAACCAACCGTAGATGCCCTGCTGGTTCGTCGCGGGCTAAAGTAAGGTTGCCGCTAGGGGTTCCAAATGGTGGCACCAATATACCGATCGCTTTTGGGTTCGTCGTGAAAGTAATAGATAGTGACGAGCTTGCCGTCGCGTCGTTGCACGGTTTGCGGATAGCCGACGTCACGTCCGCCACCGTTGCCGCGGAGGATGATCTCTTCGCCCCATGACCTTCCTCCATCGCTACTCAGTCTGCCTCTTATGGAAAATGGGTCGGCGCGGTAGCCATAGGTTATTGCGACGCGTCCATCGGACATTCGGATCATACTCGGCGGGTTGCCCTCACCCAGGTCAGGTGCTGGAATGGCATCGAGGTTCCAGCTTTGACCATCATCGAGCGAGCGATACGTCTCGATCCAGCTCTTTTTTGGATCGCGACATCGAATCGCAGTGAGTAGCTCATTGCTAGTAATGCGAATCGAGGATGGCATTATTCCGTAACCGATTGGTTCGGCGCCTATCCAAGAAAGGAACTTCCAAGATTGCCCACCATCCGCGGTGCGAACGCAGAGCGGTCGACCCTCGCGCCCGTCCGACTTTGCAGCCGTTAGGAAGAGTAGGCAATCATGTTTGCTATTGACGATGTAATCCGTTCTTGCAGCGATCCCTTTCGTGTCGAATTGCGGTAAGCGGAATGGCCCCTCCCAGTTATGTCCTCGATCGATCGAGTAATAGAATCGAGAGGAGCCGCCGTTCGCGTCCGTCATGCGGATGGTCATAGCAAAGTCAGGGTGGGTGAAATCGATTCCGCCGGAACAGTCAAGCCACGCCTTCTCCTGCAACCACGGCGGAGCGATTCCGTGTAGCGACTTACCAACTGGAATGAGAGCGCCCTTTTTAGAGGGATCTTCGATAGCCCACGTCATTCCGCCGTCGAGACTGCGTGCCAACAGATGTTCCTCCGGCTTCTCGCGATCGATGTTGTGGCGTTCGAGTCCGAGATCCTTTTGGTAACCTGCACTAAAGCCGACTAGGATTTCATCGCCCCAAGACCAAATACCATGATTGGCCGGCCAACCGCCAAAGCGTCCCTGCTCCGCGTATACCCTGACGTGTTCCACGACAGGCGAACGGTTCGGAGTTAAATCGTCTGCAATAGCTGACGCATCGAAACTCCATACGGCACTGAACAATCCATAGACAATCAGACTCAGCACAAGACGCATTGCAACCTCGAATGGATGTTCGTTGAAAAATAGGATGTTCGTTGAAAAATATACCGTAGCGTGGGCTCTTGGCAGGAATACAACACAGCTACTCCGACCGAGTGACACGCGGCCCAGGGGGGCCTGCTACATTAGGACACGGCCCAGGGGGCCATGCTACATTAGTATATCATGCTCCCGCTGGCATTTTTTACTCAATGGAATCCTCCCCATGAGATCTCTTCCCGACCCACGTTCCATCAAAATGTTCGTGGCCGCAACCTTAGTTGTTAGTTCGATTTTGGCACATGCTCAGGACAAGCCCCGTGATCGATCGCAGTCATCTTCATTCGGGGAGGCCTACCGAAATGTTTACGGTAAATTCCCCGCCAAATCGACCCGCGGCGACAGAATGATGGCAGACTACTTTCATACCGAAACGCAAATCCTAACAGAGGGTTCACCGTTGGAGGACTGGGATCGAATGAAGGGCCAGTTGCGTCAACAGTTGTTTGAGATGCTGAGTCTCGACCCACTCCCAACACGAACCGACCTTCATGCTACCGTCACAGGAACGCTTGACCACGAGGACTTTAAGGTCGAGAAGCTTCATTTCCAATCGCGTCCAGGTTTGTACGTAACCGCCAATGTCTACATTCCCAAAGGAACGACAAAGCCCGTGCCGGCAATTCTCTATGTTTGTGGACATGGACAAGTAAAGGTTGACGGTATTAGTTACGGCAACAAGGTAACCTACCAACATCACGGAATCTGGTTTGCCAAAAATGGCTATGTGTGCATTATTCTCGACAGTGTCCAGTTGGGTGAAATCGAAGGTATTCATCATGGCACTCATAATAAAGGGATGTGGTGGTGGAATTCACAGGGATATACTTCTGCTGGTGCCGAAGCGTGGAACTGCATTCGCGCTCTCGATTACCTTCAGTCACGTCCAGACGTGGATGCTCAACGGATCGGTGTTACCGGGCGAAGCGGTGGCGGCGCCTACTCATGGTGGGCTGCGGCGCTCGATGAGCGAATTCAAGTGGCTTGCCCAGTCGCCGGCATCACCGATTTGCAAAACCATGTCGACGACGGATGTGTCGAGGGTCATTGCGATTGCATGTTCATGGTAAACACGTATCGATGGGACTACGCCCAAGTTGCTGCACTGGTCGCGCCAAGGCCGCTGCTGATTTGCAACACCGATAAAGACCCAATATTTCCGCTCGATGGCGTCGTTCGAGTGCACTCCAAAGTACGAAAAGTTTACGATCTTTATGATGCTCACGACAAACTTGGTTTGCTAATTACCGAGGGGCCTCACAAGGACACACAGGAATTGCAATTGCCCGTCATGCGGTGGTTTAACAAATGGCTTAAAAAGGAAGACGTCCCGATATCGAATTACGCTGAGAAGATGTTCGATCCTCAAGAGCTAAAAGTCTTTCAGCAACTACCGAAAGATGAGATCACGAGTCGTTGCTACGAGGGCTTTACGAATCTCGCCGTGGAGTCCAATTCCTTCGATCCAGAACGAGCAATCGAGTTACTGAAGAAGAAAACGTTCGGGGCTTGGCCCCGTGAGGATGCCAATCGTGGTGCAGCCCCCTTTCACCTAAAAGAACTCTCGCATGGCGAAGCGAGCGGAGTTCGTTTGGGAGCGTATGAATTTGAGAGTCAACCAGGCATTCTACTTCGATTCTATTTAATGCAGCCAGTCGGGATCGAGATAGAGTCGCTTCACTTGAAGGTCGTGGATCATTCCAGATGGAAAGATCAAATGGAGCTTGGCCGAGTTGGGTTTGCCACGGTCCTTAGGGAGGAATTGGAATCCGCAAAAATCGACTTAAACAGAAACGTTGAGCCAGCCAACGCAGCACGCTTTCAACAATGGATGAGCACGATTCGCCATGGCAAGGAGGCTTATGTGATTTTCGCGCCGCGCGGGATTGGCATAACGGCTTTAGGTGAGGATGAAAAATATAGGACGCAAGTCCGACGGCGATTCATGCTTTTGGGTTCTACACTCGCTAGTTCCCAAGTCTGGGATGTGCATCGCGCGTCGCTGGCTTTACGCAGTTTGCCAGACTTGATCGCGATTCCTCTTCATTTCGAGGTTGGTTTGGAGATGACGGAAGTCGGGGCCTTTGCATCGTTGTTTGAAGGCAAATTGGATTCGCTAACGCTGGAGCAATCGCCGCGCAGCGACAAGGAGTCCCCTGACTTCCTCAATTGGTCTCGGTTCACAACACCGAATCAACTTTTGGATTTGGTAAAAGCGAAAACGACCGTCAAAATCAAGTAGGATGAGGCGCGTTGCAAGGCACTTTTCGAGTGGCAATTTCGTCGCCACGTGGCGAATGTCATTAAATATCTAGAAAACTGAGATTTGATCACTCCCAGGGTAATTGCAGTAATTAGCATAGGAGCAATGTTTGACATCCATTGCAGTATTTTCGTTTACGCATTTGTTTGAAAGAGCAAGCGACGATGAACAGTTTTTTTCGATCGATAGTGCTTGGATCGGCAATGTTTTTTGCTGGATGGAGTACGCAAGTTAGAGCAGATTTCATCGATATCAGACCAATTCAAGACAATTCGATCTACAGTGAAAACAACAACAGCAATGCGTTGGGAAGTCTCTTCGCAGGACGAACAAATGGAGGGGTCCTAAGGCGGGCTCTACTGCAATTTGACTTTTCTGGTATCCCCGTAGGCTCGACCATCAATTCTGTCTCTCTCGCCTTGAATCAGACGAGGCACGGTTTGGCATCGACGGCGGAAAACTTTGAACTGCATCGCCTTGCGGCCAGTTGGGGGCAAGGGACATCCGTCGGATCGGGACAGGGTGCCCTTCCAACCAATGGAGATGCGACCTGGAACTTCCGACAGTTTTCAAGCACCACTCCGCTTGCATGGACCTTGCCCGGTGGCGACTTTGCTGCGACAAGCGGCATCGCAACGATTGGTGTCACAGACAACACTGTCTATACCTTTAGTTCGCAGCCAGGTATGGTGGCCGACGTTCAGAATTGGGTAAATACCTCCAATTCGAATTTTGGTTGGATTCTCAAAGCTGAGAATGAAACTGTCAATCGAGACGCAAGGGTATTTGGTTCTCGCGAATCCGCAATTGGACAGCAGCCGACTTTGACGGTCAACTTCACTGCTGTCCCGGAACCCAATTCCCTAGTCCTATTGGCAGCAATTGGGATTGCCGCATGTGCTTTTAGGCGACCGGCATGTTTAACCCTACCTAGCACGACGCGCAAGCTAGTGATT
>JANLUJ010000685.1:0-1207 GCA_031363425.1 Pirellula sp. | reverse complement strand
AATTGACTTCGATATCGACGGTGCAGAATCGAATGTTGCCGAGGAGTTTACTTACGAAACAGACCAAGCTGATCCACAGGTTGCACGAGCTCTATGGCGTCCCTTCGAACGAGAAACCGGACGCGTCCTAGCCGAGAACGTGTTTCGATCCTGGAGAGTCAAAAACCCCAAGTCTCTCAATGCAATGGGACATCCCAGATCGTACCATTTGTTGCCAGGTGGGCATGGAGCGTGGAAGGACGGTGGCTTTCCAGTTTGTAGGGGGGATTTCTTTATTACCAAGTACCGAGCGAGCGAGTTTCCTTATTCCGCAACCGACAACCGCCGAATGCTTTCCGCTTTGGCAAACTACTTGAACGACGAACCGGTTGCTGGCACCGACATAGTTGCATGGTATAGGCTCTCTTTTGTTCACCATCCTCGCACGGAAGACTGGCCTGCACAGCCCATAGTGTGGAACAGTTTTGAACTCATGCCCCGCGATTTTTTGGACGCAAGTCCATTGAAGCCGGCAGAATAGTTTCCGCGTGATCTGCGGACGCCCCTATTGACGCGCGGCTGAAAATCTAAGATCACCAGTCAGCTCACAGCGAGCTTGGATGTCATATTACCGATATGGCTGCCTATTTGGGTAGACTAGGCAAAGCAGTTAACGAAGACTTTTCGCAAGGATGCGACGGCTCATGAAGAGATACGTTCCGTGGATATTGATCGGCGTTTACTTCCCCTTTGTTGGTTGCGCTTCGATGAAGGAATCCGATACCGCAAGAACGGGTCTTGAGCAGCTCCTTATCAGTAATGCGGTCGACCAATCGCTCGCCAAGGTGGACTTCCGGCCAATCTCAGGTGCAAAAGTATTTCTGAAAACGGATCTGCTGGACTGCGTCGACAAGAACTACGTGATGCTTACCACTCGATCCAAACTGTTGGCGAACCATTGCACGCTGATGGACAAGGCAGAAGAAGCAGATATCGTCATGGAGATTGCTTCTGGAGGTGTGGGGACGGATCGGACAGAGATGGTTGTAGGTACACCTGAAATACCATTAGGGTTGATGGGAAGCGTTCCGAAAGTCAATTTTTACGAACGAAAGAAAGCGATGGGAACAGCCAAGTTGGCGATCATTGCTACGGATTCAAAAACGAAGCAGCCTGTTATCAATTCAGGCTTTGCACTGGCACGAAGCGACCATCAACACTGGTCGGT
>JANLUJ010000680.1:0-1583 GCA_031363425.1 Pirellula sp. | reverse complement strand
CTGCGTTGATCTGCACCGATGATCGCTATCTCAAAGCCGAAGGGATGACGCTGGGCAACATCAAGGGTTGCGTGCCGGTCGATGGTGATACCTTCGACGTACCTGCAATCATCGAAGTCGCAGAGACACGATGTCGTGTTCACGGTCTTCCACTGCCGAAGTTTGGACACCGTTTGAAATTCGGAAACGATCCGAGAAAGCACCAAGAACTCTCTGCGGTGACGCATGTAGCAAAGGAGAAGGGCATTCCGCCGTTCTTGATTCTGCACGTGGCGGACCACCCAGACACCACCGCTCAAGCACAGCGACTTGGTAACGTGTTGAACGATGCTGGTATTCGTGCAGTGTTGTTCGGTGGACGCGATACCACGCATTCTAGGATCAATGAGAATCTCGGCCAACCCGATGATCCGGTTACAAAAGCACTATTCGAGTTTGTCAGCGAAGCGTTGAAGAAATAAATTACAAGTCGAACGGTAGACTGAGATCTACCATCTGGCATCGATCGCGAAGCCATAGCGTTCTTGCCCTAGGCCCTTGGGATTCGGAAATGCCGCAGGCTTGTCCTGCAGGCCTGTTCTGCTTCCAAGCTATACATTGGCGGTCTCGTCCGAGCCCTGATCATGCCGTCGTCGAACTCACGCTGGATCGAATCGCACACCACTGATTTGCGCACGAAGACGTGGATCGCGCGACATTACCGTGAGTGGTCGACCCTCGAGTGCCTCAAAGCATCGCTCCAGTGTTTGTACTTCTAAGCGTTGCATGGCCTCCTGCGTATAGAATGTCAGATGCGGCCAGACAATTACGTTGTCCATCGCATAAAGGGCTGACAGTTTATGTCCATTCTTCGCAAGTGGCTCCTGACCGTAGACGTCGAGCGCGGCGCCCGCGATGCGCTGTTCCTGCAATGCACTTAAAAGAGCCGACTCGTCTACGATCTCTCCACGCGATACATTAACGAGATATGCGCTCTGCTTCATTCGTTTCAATTCAGTGTCGCCGATCAACCCCCGGGTCTCAGCATTGAGGACGCAATGCACCGAGACGAAGTCGCACTCGTTGAGCATTGCACCGAGGTCCGTAAATCGCTCTGCTGGCATTTCTGCCACGTGCGGATCAAATCCTAGCACTCGCATGCGGAAGGCTCCTGCCATGCGAGCCAAGCTCTTGCCGATTCGCCCAACTCCCACTAGTCCAAGTGTCTTGCCGGCTAAGTCGCTCGCCAGCCAACGAGCCTCGGGCCAAATCCAGCCCTGCTCCTGCACGGCCTGCTGAATGGGTTTGAAACGTTTGGCCAATCCGATCATCAGTGCGAACGCACCTTCGGCGACGGTCTCCTCCGCGTAGTCGGGGATGTTGACGACTGGAATGCCTCGTTCGCGGGCCGCGTCGATGTCGATCGCGTCGATGCCTACCCCATACTTGATGATCGCTTTCAATCGGGTAGTGTTTTCGATCACATTACGGCTGATCTTGGCGTAGCACATCAATAGCAAATCGGCGTCGGCAACTTCTCGGGACAATTCTTGTTCTGATGCCCTGTCGGCCAATAGCACCAGCTCCGCGCCCATCTCGCGCAA
>JANLUJ010000649.1:0-1443 GCA_031363425.1 Pirellula sp. | reverse complement strand
TGTTTGGGTATGACAAGGCTAAGCAGACCCGTAAGCCTGACCGATGTTGAAAAGACCAATTCCGTAGTGGGCATGTGGCGCGATCCGCGACGAGGGTCGATCCCAATTCAGATCCCAAACGGCAAAGAGGCCGCAATGCTCACTATAACGCGATCAACTTCAATGTGCGAAACTGCGGATGGAAGAACCAATTCAATGAACGACGGATCTCCAAAATTTGCAGGCATAAACTACATCTAGATTAATTGTCCATTAGCATTTGGCGCAACGCAATAGTTCACGGTGGTAAATAGATCTGGACTGTCATGGCGGTCGCGGTGGTCACCTCGGCCCCTATTGGTATGCGGAGTGAAGCGAGCTTGCATATCGCAACCGTGCAGTGTTTGCTAGACTGCACGACCTTGCTCATATCGTGTCGCAAGCCAGGGATTGAACTGAAATGTCGAAATTAACTGAATATTTCCGCAACGCAATTGCTTCGGAGTACATCCGTGCCGCTCAAAACACGTTTCGCAAATGGGCGGCGTGGTGACATTCCGATGCACCGAAATCCAGCGAACAGAGTTCGACTGTTCAAATGGAGAGACCTAGACGTTTCTTTAAAGAAGACAGCCAAGCCAGTAAAGCCCGAAGCCTAATCCATGTCCCACGCAGAACGTCAACTCGAAGAACAGCTTATCGAGAAACTTCGAGGCTTAAAGTACGAATACCGTGAGAACATCCGAGATCGAGCCACGCTGGAGCAAAACTTCCGTGAGAAGTTCGAGTCGCTCAACCGCGTGCATCTCACGGATTCCGAGTTCGCCCGCCTGCTGGACGAAATCATCACGCCGGATGTCTTTGCGGCGGCTAAGACCGTGCGCAGCATAAACGCCTTCACTCGCGACGATGGCACGCCACTGAACTACACCCTCGTTAACATCAAGGACTGGTGCAAAAACAGCTTTGAAGTCATCAACCAGCTGCGTATCAACACCGACAACAGCCACCACCGATACGATGTCATTCTGCTCATCAACGGCGTGCCTGTGGTGCAGGTCGAACTAAAGACCCTCGGAATCAGCCCGCGCCGGGCCATGGAGCAGATCGTCGAATACAAGAACGACCCCGGCAACGGTTACACCAAAACGCTGCTGTGCTTTATGCAGCTCTTCATCGTCAGTAATCGCGACCGCACGTACTACTTTGCCAACAACAATGCCCGCCACTTCGCGTTCAATGCCGAAGAGCGCTTCCTGCCTGTTTACGAGTTCGCCGACGAGGAAAACAAGAAGATCACCCACCTCGACTCATTCGCAGAGCGATTCCTGAAAAAATGCGACCTCGGTAGGACCATCAGCCGCTACATGGTCCTCGTTGTTAGTGAGCAAAAGCTCATGATCATGCGGCCCTATCAGGTCTATGCCGTGCAGCAGATTGTGAAGTGCATCGACGACGACAGCG
>JANLUJ010001080.1:0-6315 GCA_031363425.1 Pirellula sp. | reverse complement strand
GTGAGACGTTCTACCAATCTGGCTACATGAATGGCAGCATGAATCCCTACGGTGTGGAGCAAACCACACTTCAAGTCGTTACCAATGCGGGTTGGCTGATTCCTTATGTTGCTTGCGTATTGTCGGGACTTGGCATGCTCGTTCACTTCAGTGGAACGTTTGGGCGTTTTGCTTCGCGTTACGATCGCAAGGCATATGCCGCGACCACAGACAAGATCGCCGAATCGGACTCAAGCCGTTTGAAGAACAAAACGACGGGCCCTAAAAAGCCTATCCCAAGTAGCCCGACAAACGGCCTTGGCAAATATCCAATTCTAGGGGTGGCAGTCCCTGTAGTCCTTTGTAGCATCATTGGGCTATGGATAGGCATGCGAGCTTCGAAGCCCAAAGTGGACCGAGATGAAATCAACTGGTATGCGATCGGTGAAATACCCACTCAATACGGTGGCCGGATCAAGCCGCTTTCTTCCGCGGCAACAGAGGTATTAGAGATACTCTCCAATAAGAAATATGCCCTAAGCAAGGAGGGGCATGTTTACGAACCTGTTCATAAAACCGGCAAAGCAATCCCGGCGACACAATGGATCATGGCGGTCTTCGGACGTGAAGAATGGGTCATGGACAGTCCGCTCCTTCGAATTGATGCTGTCGAAACCACGAGTGCATTAGGGCTAACGCGTCACAAATCCCATCAATATTCGTTCAACCAAGTTCTACAAGGAATCTCAAAGATTCCTGAGCAAGTCACAAAAGTCATTGAGACCAAACGCGATGAAATGACCTTTGAACAATCGAAAATGGCGGAAGTCCTCGACAAGATTATAACACTGCGCACTTTGCTTCAGGCATACTCGCCATCTCTAGCTCCGGAAGTATCAGGGGATTCGTCCGCAGTGATCGCTTCGATACGCGAACGTCAAGCGGAGGTTAGCGACATTCGAGCTAGAAGTCCAATTGCGATCATTCCGCCCCTCAAGGAGGTCGCGATAAAACCGGGTGAAAAAGTACCGCCGGCAAAATGGGATGCCTTTGGACCAGCATTATTTGAAACGGTCAAGAATAGAACCATGGGGCTCGAGACGAAAACAGAATCTGTTTTGAGTTTCATGGAACTCGAGCAAGCCCTTTCGTCCGACAGAAAGAACGCATCCAAGATCAATTCTCTGGTGAGCGAATTCAAATCGAATGTTATCAAGGAATTTGGTTCCACCATTCGAGTTAGCAAGGTTCCGTTTGAAGCTTGGTACGAGCATTTTTCTCCAATCTCGATCGCATCGAGTTTGTATGTGATTTGTGGGGTCATCGCGTTGTTCAGTTTTGCTTTTGCACGACAAGCGTTTCGACGTACTGCCTTTTGGCTATGCGTGATAACGTTGTTGGTACACACGACAGCGATTGTTTCTCGTATTTATATTTCGGAGCGTCCACCGGTCGTTACCCTTTATTCTGCCGCTGTGTTCATTGGCTGGGCAATGGTATTGTTTTGCACCGTCACCGAACTTTTGTTCCCTGTTTCGATATCTGTTCTGGTGGCTTCGGTTACCGGTTTCTTGACGTTGCAGGTTGCGCATGGATTGAATATCGGAGATTCGATGCCGGTACTCGAAGCCGTATTGGATACGCAGTTCTGGCTTTCCACGCACGTAATCAGCGTATCGCTTGGCTATAGCGCGACCTTCGTAGCGGGGTTCCTTGGGATCGGAATCGTGATTGCGACGTTGCTTGTGCGGATGTTTCCGAAATCATCGACAGCGGCGTCGGAGTCGATTCCAACTCTGTATCGTATTTGCTACGGTGTCGTTTGCTTTGGACTGTTCTTTAGCTTTGTTGGAACGGTGCTTGGTGGCCTTTGGGGCGACGATAGTTGGGGCAGATTTTGGGGGTGGGATCCGAAGGAAAACGGCGCGATGATGATTGTTTTATGGAATGCTCTGCTGCTGCATGCTCGCTGGGACAAAATGATTGCGGCCTTGGGCTTCGGCATCCTTGCCGTGTTTGGAAACATCATAACTGCATGGTCCATGTTCGGAACCAACTTGCTCGGAGTTGGTTTACACAGCTACGGTTTCAGCAAAGAGACGTTTTACTACCTCGTCTACTTTGCGGTTAGCCAAGCAATCGTAATTGCCATGGGTATTGCATTGGTGCTCCTTCGCAATGCGAAGTCCAAGATTGAACTTCACTAAGTCATGAGCAGCATCCTTTCAAGCACCGACGACTGCTCGGTCAAATTCGATTTCGTATCGACTCGAATCGCAATGCACCGGTGCATTGCGAAAGATACGTGGCGGCTGACGGTTGAATCTCCAGTATTGGCTCGTCGAACTCTACCGGGCCAGTTCTTTATGGTGCGCATCGCTGGCAGGAACGATCCCTTGATCGGACGGGCCTTGGCTATGTACGACCGGCACTTGGGCAAGGACGGAGAACCCGAAGCGATAAGTGTTGTTTACGTGGTAAAAGGGAAATTTACGCAAGCATTATCGCAATGCGTAGCGGGTGATCTCGTCGAACTTTGGGGACCGCTCGGTAACGGCTTTTCAACGGAACCAACGGATCACTTCATCTTGGTTGCCGGAGGAGTTGGACAGACACCCATGTTGACCCTCGCTTCTGCCGCCCTTGGTAAATCGCAATATGGCTCACCAAGCAAACCAAATGGCTATGCCAAGCGTGTAACGCTATGCTATGGTGCAAGGTCCAAAGACTACTTGGCTGGCATAACGGATTTCGAGAAGACTTGTTCGGAAGTGCTCATCGCAACCGACGACGGTTCGCTCGGACATCATGGTCGCGTCACGGATTTGCTCCGAACGATTTTGGATGAATCAAGTGACTATTGCAGAATCGCTTGTTGCGGGCCAGAGCCCATGATGGAAGCCGTCAGCCAATTGGCGTTGAACTACGCTGTACCCTGCGAAGTGTCACTAGAGACGCCGATGGCATGTGGTATCGGTATCTGCTTTACTTGTGTCGCAAAGATCAAGCAGCCTGACGGCCTGTGGGATTATCAGCGAACATGCATCGAAGGTCCCGTGTTTGATGCCGAAAAAATCGTTTGGTAGTGATTGCATTATTTTGCCCCGGCACTGGCAGCGCAAGGTCACTCTCGGCAAGAGTGACCTACGGTAGGTCTCATCGGAAGGACGCGACGGGATCTACATTGGAGAAAGAACGGATTTAACGACAGCTCCCGAGTGCATTTTTTCGAACGCTTCGTGCCATTTGGAAATAGGCCATACGCCCCCAATGATCGGTCGAACGTCTAGCTGACCGCTTGATAGCAATGCCAAGACTCGCTCCCAAATGGCCCAGTGGTGGCTGAAACTGCCTTGCAGCGTAACGTTCTTTTGAACCAGTTGGTCCATGTTGAATCCGAGTGGCTGCGGGCCCCAACCTACCTTGCTTATCCATCCAGCTGGCCGAACCAAGTCCAGCGCTATCTTAAGTGTGATGCTTGCGCCGGCCGCGTCGATAATACCATCCGCTCCCAGTCCATCTCTTTGTGTAGCCCAAGTTTTTGCGTCACCAATGATCGCTTCGCAACCGTACTTTTTCGCAATTTCTAAACGGTGACGATCGGGCTCCAGACCGACTAGGGCCACCTGAGCGCCGCACAGTCTTGCCATGGCTGCGCACAGTATGCCGATAGTACCCGGGCCCAACACAACGATGCGATCACCCGGCTCGATTCGTGCATTTCTGACCACTGCGTTGTATGCAACACAGCATGGTTCTGTCAGACACGCCTGTTCGAAAGGCAAGTTATCTGGAACGCTATGCAGGATGCGAGAAGGGACGCGAACGAATCGAGTCATAGCGCCGTTAACACCATAACCAAATCCTTTTCGGGTTGGGTCGAGGTTGTACATTCCCCGTCGGGTCATCGGATTGTTTTGACTGACGATGGCCGCAGTCTCGCTAACAACTCGGTCTCCTTCTTGCCAGCCCTCGACTCGATTGCCGACTTCGATAATGGTGCCTCCGAACTCGTGCCCTAAGACAACGGGATAGTTCACAGGCCAGGAATGGTCGGCAGTCCACTGATGCAAGTCGCTACCGCAAACACCAACGTTGGCAACCTCGAGGAGGACGTCTTCATCGCCAATTTCGGGTCGCTCGATTTCTCGAATTTCAACGGAATGTTTTTCAGGCGAGAAGTTTACGACGGCAGGTGATTTCATTTTTGGTTTTGGGGATAAGGGTAGAGGTGAATTTGAATCCAATTCTGTTAGGCGAGCAACTGGCTGAATTCTACCAATAGCTTGGCCCCCTGGGGAACGCGGTGAAGCATTTGCGTTAATGCAATCGTTGGAGAAGACAAGCGTTGCGATTCTCAGTCGCACCCGGCAGGTGCGACCTACCTTAGGTCACTTTTGCCGAGAGTGACTTGCTCGGACATTGCGTGTCAATATGCTTCACGGCGTTACCCCAATGGCACTCACTTTGTTCAAATTGAGCCGCGGGCGCAATCCGCGACAACCGTGTTTGCCAGGGAAAACGTAACGCGGCTAGCGCCCGCGGCTCAGTATTTTGCCTGCGCCAATTGCAAAGTGAGTGCCATTTGGCTAGCGCCCATCGGCTCACTGGAGCCAGTATGATCATAATTGAATTCGAAATAGTGAACATGGAAAACCACCGAACTCGACGACTCGCTTTGGCTTCTGGCTTCCTCGGAATTCTCTGTTTCAAGATGGAGATTGCGTTGGCTCAGTTGAACCTCAATATCGAGAAGCCACCGTTTACGTATACCGAAACCGTTGCTGACAATCGAGTCAGCCGTTTGATCGACAAGCTTGTGGCAAACGAGATAAAGCTGGAGTACACTCCCGAGCACGGTTACCTTCGGTCCATACTCGCTGCGCTGGAAATATCAGAAAGTTCGCAGACGCTTGTTTTCTCGAAAACCAGTATGCAGGTGCGTGTAATTTCTCGCCAAAACCCTCGGGCGATTTTCTTTAACGACGACACCTACGTCGCTTGGGTCTACGGCAGTTCGCTGGTCGAAATTTCCACTACTGACCCGAAACTGGGAGCCGCATTTTACACTTTGGAAATGTCTCCTTGGAAACCCAAGATCAAGCGAGCTGAC
Source organism: Pirellula sp. (assembly GCA_031363425.1). Lineage (GTDB taxonomy): Bacteria > Planctomycetota > Planctomycetia > Pirellulales > Pirellulaceae > JBKCUI01. Next base: position 1,223 of record JANLUJ010001080.1, on the reverse strand, counting down.
TACGATTGCTTAGGTTGCCATGCAACCTCAATGACGCAAGGGATTCCCGGCCATGTTGTTCGAAGTCGGTTTGCCTGTCAGTTGGAAAACAGCTGCTCTAGTTAGTCAAGCGGCTGGGGGTTCGTTACCGTAGCTTGGGCCCTTAGCCCGGATTATTCATTAGCCGAAAGGCGCTAGCCCACGGTTGTCCACTCCACCATAAAAGCTAGCGCCCGCCGGCTGATCATAAACTTCCCCATGAATAATCCGGGTTAGCCCGAGTGTCACACGGCCCAGGGGGCCATGCTACTTGTGGCCGGCCAACGGGTCCGACTCGAGCAGCCACCAGCGAGGTTTCATGACGCCTCGTTTTAAGCCAAAGCTCTTCGTCGCAACTTGACTAATCAATTGCGAGATCTCAGTCGGTGAATCGCTAATGACAAATCGGTCCACATCTTTTTGGTCGATTGTTTTTTGAGCCACCATCGTGTTCTCAAGGTAGTCGCTCAAAGGCTTCCAATAATCGACTCCAACCAAGACCATAGGGAACTGTCTGATCTTCGCCGTTTGGACAAGTGTTGCGATTTCAAACAATTCGTCCATAGTCCCAAAACCACCAGGCATAGCGACGAAGGCGTACGAGTATTTTGCCAACATCAGTTTACGAACAAAGAAATAGTTAAACTCGACGAAATAATCTAAGTAGGGGTTGGGATGTTGCTCCATTGGCAAAACGATATTGCAACCAACACTTCGGCCATGTACGTCCTTTGCGCCACGATTGGCTGCCTCCATGATTCCAGGCCCGCCACCTGTCATTACCGTGAATCCAGCTTTTGCTACTTCGGAACCGACGGCTCGCGCTAGTGCATAGTACGGATGCGATTCCGGAAAGCGAGCAGAACCGAAAACAGTAACACAAGGGCCGACGAAATGGAGTTTCCGGAATCCATGAATGATCTCGCGGAAGATTCGAACCGCACGCACGAGCTCCTTGAATCGGCTCATCGGCCCTTCCAAGAATAGTCGTTCTTCTTTCGCTTCTTTTGTTTCGCGCCGCTCAGCGAGTGACGCCGCGTCCGATGGTGCTGCCAATGGATTCATTCTGTCTACTTCATCCTGCGCAACGGCCCGAAGCCGATCAGAGGCAGTCCCGATACGCGAGCGGCGTACTCGCGATACTTTTCACCGACAAAGCGGATCATGCGTTGATCCTTCGCATAACTACCCAAATAAATGTAAAC
>JANLUJ010000609.1:0-3826 GCA_031363425.1 Pirellula sp. | reverse complement strand
CGGGCGAGAGAAGCGACAGGCCGGGCTTGTCCCGGAATGTCGCAATAGGTTTGGCGTGCTACTGTAGAGTCACCGAACCGGCGGGATTTAAAAACACCGTCGCATCAGCATCATCGATCGAAGATCTTCTTGATAGCATAGACGGTGGCGGCGCGTCCGGCTCTCGCGATAGAGGTCGTTAACGGGATTTCCTTGGGGCAAACCGCAACGCAGTTTTGAGCGTTTCCGCATGCCTGAATACCGCCTGGAGATGTCAACGCTTCCATGCGTTCGCTAGCCATGTTCTTACCAACTGGATGGGAATTGAATAGCATGGCCTGAGAAATTGCATGCGCACCAACGAACCCAACATCGAACGCTGCGTTCTTTCTAGCAGCGTACTCTTCTTCGGATTCTCCAGGCTGCCTTTGAATTTCGATCTTCGTGTATTGAGGGCAAGCGTCCAAGCAGCAGCCGCAACTCATGCATTGACTCAATGGATAATTCTGCTCTTGCTCCTCTCGCGAGATGCGTGGTCCAGCCCCCATGTCGTAGTAGCCATCCACTGGCACCCACGCCTTAACGCGTTCCAATGCACGAAACACTCTGGATCGATCGATGACAAGGTCTCGAACGACCGGAAACTTGGCCATGGGTCGAAGCTCGATTTCGGCCGAATCCTCTTCGAGCAAACGGTCTACCAGGGCACTGCAGCTTTGCCGTACACGACCATTGATAACCATGGTGCATGAACCGCATACTTCCTCAAGGCAACCGCAATCCCAAGCAACCGGTGCGACCTTTTTTCCGTCGCTAGTTTTGGCTTGAGCCGCCACTTTTTGCAATACGCTGATAACATTCATATCAGGTTCGTAGCTGACTTGATGCCGTTCCCAATAGCCTGGTAGTCCTGGTCCGTCTTGACGAAGGATTCGTACGTTTATCTTGGATGGGCGGCGCTTTGTGGTGGCTTCGTTTCCTGTTTCAGTCATTGGAACTATTCGAGATTGAGTTTGTGAATTGGATCTGTTTAGCGAGAATGGGAAAAGCTTGGGTGAGCCTAAGTAGCGCCTGCAAGCTGCTTCTTTCCTGATTCAGGGGTCTTGGCCGCAGTGCGTTCTTTCCATACCTGCTCGATAACCTCTGCACCGACTAACCCGTAAAGTCTTGGGCGCGGCGCGAGTAGTCGCGTGTCTATGTCTTCATAGGTAACATCGGGTTCGGTTCCGTTCCAAGTGCAAATCGTTGACTTGAGGAACTTCTTGTTGTTCGCTTCAAAGGCATTGCACCACTGTTCCGCTTCCAAACGTTTCTCACTGGGTTCGGTCGCACGTAAGCTAGGCATGCAGTAAGCGGGCTTGAAGTGAGCTCCGCGGCTCTCGTCGCGTTGCAAAGCGCCTTTTAGAATGCACTTAGCAACCGGGAACATGTCCTGAACGGCCTTCGTAAAAATAACGTTTTGATTCGTCCAGCTACCGGTGTCAGAAAGGCCACATTGAGCGGCACGTTCGCTCAGTTGACAAACCTTGTCGTAGGATTCGGTAAGTTGCTTGTTCTCGCGGACCACTGTCGCGGCTCGAGTCATGACGTCGCCCAACTCCTGATGAATCAAGTAAGGGTTTTCGTCGCCGGATGACTTGGAAAGGAGCTTCTTGTGTCGAGCCTCCTGGGCAGCGATGGCTTTGTCGTAGATGCTCTTCGGCAGGTCACTTGCAGCTTTGTTTCCCTTCATCCAGTTAACGATTCCAGGTCCCATGAAAAGGCCACTGAAAATGCAGCTCAAAAGTGAGTTTGCTCCCAAGCGATTTGCGCCGTGATATTGATAGTCGCATTCACCAATTGCATAGAGGCCAGGCACGCTAGTCGACTGGTTCTTGGGCGAACCTGGCAAAAGACCTCCGTCTGCGTTGGCCTCGTAGTTCACCCAGAGGCCGCCCATGCTGTAGTGGACAGCAGGGAAAATTTTCATGGGCTCTTCGCGTGGATCTACACCTTGGAACTTTTCGTAAATTTCGAGTATTCCGCCTAGCTTTCGATCTAGTTCAGCTCGTGGAATGTGAGTCAGGTCCAGGTACACACTCATTCGTGTTGGATCGACAGACAGACCCTCATTCACGCAAATGTTAAAAATCTCACGAGTAGCAATATCGCGAGGCACCAAGTTTCCGTACTTTGGAAATCGCTCTTCGAGGAAATAGTATCGTTCCGGTTCAGGGATTTCCTTGGGGTAACGGGGATCGTTGGCTTTGCGTGGCACCCATACTCGTCCCCCTTCACCGCGAGCGGATTCGCTCATCAATCGCAGTTTGTCCGCGCCAGGAATAGCAGTTGGATGCACCTGAATGAACTCTGGGTTCCCCATCTTCGCGCCGACCTGAAAACATCGGCTTGCGGCACTGCCCGTACAGAAGACAGACATAGTAGATCGACCATATATTAGGCCATTTCCTCCCGTCGCGACCACAACTGCATCTGCAGGGAAAGCCCGAATCTGCATGCTGACCATGTCCTGAGCAGTCGCTCCAACGCAGCGTCCGTTATCGTCCAGTATAGGGCCCAGAAAATCCCAGAATTCATACTTTTTAACAAGCCCCTCACTTTCACGGCGTCGAACCTGTTCATCTAGCGCATAGAGGAGTTGTTGCCCTGTGGTCGCTCCTGCAAATGCGGTACGTTTGTAAAGTGTTCCACCGAATCGTCGCCGATCAATAAAGCCCTCAGGAGTTCGATTGAAGGTCACACCCAATCGATCCATCAGATCGATTACTTTCGGAGCCCAATAGGCCATTTCCTTTACTGGCGGTTGATTCTGAAGGAAGTCGCCTCCATAGATTGTGTCATCAAAATGTTTCCATTCGTCATCGCCATCTTGGCGAGTCATATCGCTGACGCTGTTGATTCCGCCTTGAGCACAAACACTGTGTGATCTCTTCACTGGTGTTAGGCTAAGCAAATCGACAGCGATGCCCAGCTCTGCCAGCTTCATGGTTGCTGCCAAGCCTGCCAATCCGCCGCCAACCACCAATACTCGATTACTACCCATATCAGGTTTTACCAATCGCAAAATGCGTGTTCTGTTACGTTTTAGGGACTTTTAAAGACTACTATTTCCGCGAGCTCTACCTTACCGGCTCAGGTTTTAGTTCGTCCTGAGCATGTTCTCCGGAACGCTTGTGGTCATCCGGAGTAATGGTATGAGCCCGAATTCTCGCGTCGTACATTTCATTCTCTGTTTTGGCAGCTTCGTCAATCTTGGTGGTTTTTGCTGCAACCAACGAACTTAGACCTGCAGCACCAATGAAGAGACCAAAAAGCGAACATGCGATACTAGCGCGATATTGCGATTTGGGCGTTAGCCAAACCCCCCACGTGATTCCGGCCGTCCAGATACCATTTGCTAGATGAAAAGTGCACGCCAAAACTCCGATCGCATAAAAGGCTGGCCAAACGAAACCACTCAAGGCCATTGCCAACGAGCTAGCCGCGTTGTATGGCCGAAAATTGGCCATTCCCATTGGTTCCGCAATGTTCTTCAGCCACCACTGGTTTTGAAACCAGCCGTGCAAATGAAAAACGTGCGTGAAGATGAACACAATCGCAATATAAGCCGTAATTCTTTGCCAAGTGTAACGTCGGTTTCCGGCCAAGCGATACTGCTGCAAATTCGATTTTGCATTTCGCGAAATCCAGACGCCCGCCACCGCGTGAAAAAGGATGGGTAGAAAAATGAAAGTCCATTCAATAACGGGCAAAAGTGGCAGGCTGTGAATGGTAAACACATTGTTTTGGAATACCGACGCTCCACCTATCAAACTCGCGTTTGTCAGTAAATGAACACACATGTAGG
>JANLUJ010000608.1:0-3708 GCA_031363425.1 Pirellula sp. | reverse complement strand
GATGCAATTTGCGCTGAAGCCAACACACTGGCTGTAAGCGTCAATAAGCTATGCATTTCACGAATGCTGCAAAAAGTGGATCCAGCCATGATTCCTTCGTCGACTCAAAAACGTCGCGGAAGAAGACCAGGTAGCACCAATGGAAAGACTTCAGAAGAACCGAGCGCGCCACAAGTCCCAGTCGACGAAGTTGCATAACGAAGACTATACTAATCTTGCCTGGGAGATTCATGCGATCGCTTTGCATTACTGCAAAGAGGAAAGTCCGGGCTCCGAAGAGCAAGGTGGTCGATAACGTCGACCGGCCGCAAGGCTAGGGAAAGTGCAACAGAAAGCAAACCGCTGAGCAACCGCTCAGTAAGGGTGAAACGGTGGGGTAAGAGCCCACCAGAGCTCAAGGTGACTTGAGCTGCTAGGCAAACCCCACCTGGAGCAAGAACAAACAGAACGCCATGCTGCCGGCAGGTTTTTGCCTGCTGGCACATAGACTGCGGCTCGCAGTCTCGCGCGTTCGGGTTGATCGCTCGACACCAAAGGCAACTTTGGTGCTAGATAAATGATCGCAGCGCGAAAGCGAACAGAACCCGGCTTACGAACCTCCCAGGCTTTTTATGACCTGGCGCTGACAACCCACAGCTCTCGCCCTCTTAAGGCGACCGGCAGACTGAAAAGTACCAGTAGAACGACGCGCGAGCTAGTGAATTGGAATCACTAGCTTGCGCGTCGTGCTAGGTAGCTCGAATCACTAGCTTGCGCGTCGTGCTAGGTAGCTGGAATCACTAGCTTGCGCGTTTTGGAGTGCACACTTGCTGCATTTATCGCGAAGCGATTACAGCCAATAGCCGGTGGTCAGCGCAGCGCCACCACCGGTAAATGACGTTACGCGATTTTTGCATCCCGAAGAGATGCCAGCACCATTGCGCTGGCATCCCTTCGGGATGCACGGGGATTTTCGTTACTTTTCCGGTGGTGGCGCTGCGCTTACCACCGACTAATGTCTTTATTCCCTCCGGGAAAACTAAAGTGTGCAACTTCAAAGCTTGCGCGTCGTGCTAGGTAGGGTTAAACAAGTTGCAACTGTTTAGTGATCGTGATCAGGATGTTTTTGAACATCGGAGTACGGGACTGAGGGTCTACGGTTCTGGAAACCAGCACGTTGGATTCTGGATAATACATCATCGCATTGCCGTCTCGAATCTCTTCGAATGCTCGAGCCAAGATATTGTGCATTCTGCCTGTATCGCTACTCAGCGTAACGAGCTGATCATTTTGCAACCCCATACGTTCTAGGTCCTTAGGATTGATTAGGATGACGTCACGACGGTCTTGATTGCGATACAAGTCGTAGTCTTCGTAGACCACAGTGTTAAATTGCCCTTCGCTTCGGACCGTCATCATCCGAAGTTGGTTTTCTCCCAAATTCGTTAAATCGGGCAGTTGGTGCGTGAAAAGTTTTGCTTTGCCGTCCTTTGTGCCGAATTTGGGTGCATGGTAGGTTCGTCCGCCTACTTGAAATTCCTTTCCCGTCTTGGTGATAGTATCGATTTCTTCGTATCCAGGAACCACCTTTGAAATCCAGTGACGAATCGTATTGGATTGTTTCATCTGTTCCCAATCGACCGGCGTGGTATTGCCAAGAACACGTTGGCCAATATCAGCGATGATGCTCACCTCGCTGCGTGGCCCTGGTAATCGTCTCGGACCACCGTCGCTTAACCGCACATAGTTGAACATGGACTCCTGTGTAGTGGGCTCCGGTTCCTCATCGCGCGCAAGTACCGGTAAAACGATGGTGGTTTTAGCAAGTCCTCGCCCGTGTCCCGTATTCAATGTAGTATTTAGCATGACAAGCATGTCGAGTTCCGCCAGGGCTTCATCCGAAAATTGAGCATCTGGATTGGAGCCGTACAGATTCCCTCCCAGACAAAGGCCAAATTTCAATTCACCTTTTTTCGCAGCTTCCACGCAGTCGATGGTGTCGCGGCCCAAGGTTGTCGGTAGCTTCACCCCGAAATTGCGCGTCAGGTTCTGGAATAACTCGTCTTTGAGTTTGGGTGTTACGCCAACCGAACCGATTCCCTGCACGTTGGAATGGCCTCGAATGGGCATTACGCCCGCTCCCTTGCGACCGATCATACCGCGAAGCAAGGCGAGGTTCGTGATTGCTTGAACATTTTGGACGCCGTGAGTGTGGTGAGTGATTCCCATAGTCCAAGAAAAAACCGTCCCCTGGCTCTTGGCGTAAACCTCCGCGATCTCGCGAATGGTTGGCACGTCAATTCCGCATTTTTTGCAAATCTCGGTCCAACAAGTGTTTTCAAGTCCCGCCAAATGCGTTTCCACGTTGCTACAGTGTTGCTGCAAAAACTCTAAATCGTGCTTGCCCATCTCAACGATCGCCTTCGATACTCCAGTGAGCAATGCAAGGTCACCCCCGATATGAGGTTGAATGTAGTGAGTGGCGATTTTGGTTCCGAAGAATAGACTCATCGGATCGCTCGGGACTTTGAATTTGACCAGTCCTAGCTCGCGCATCGGATTGATGACTACGATTTTTCCACCTCGCCGTCTCAGATGCATCAGTGTGGTCATCAACCGCGGGTGGTTGCTGGCTGGGTTGCCACCGATAATGAAGATCGTGTCGCAATGGTCGAGGTCTTCCAATTCTACCGTCGATGTTCCTGTCCCGAGTGTCGATTGGAGTCCGACTCCGCTCGCTTGATGGCAATAGTAGCTACAATTGTTGACATTGTTCGTACCATAAAGCCGTGCAAATAATTGCAACAAAAATCCGGCTTCGTTGCTGCTTCGGCCACTGAAATACCAAAACGTTTCGTCGGCAGAGAGTTGCTTAAGCTTGGAGGTTATCCGATCGAAGGCTTCGTTCCAGGTGATGGTGTGATAACGTTCATACCCTTGTTCGTATACGATTGGCTGAATCAGTCGACCACTCGCTTCAAGCTGCCTTGGAGACCAATTGCGAATTTGTGAAATAGGATGTTTTGCCCAAAAGTCAGCGGTAATAGCTGGCTGCATGTCAGCTGCCATAGCTTGAATCGATTTTTTGCAAACTTCAGGAAAGGCGCCTTTTTCATTAACCATGCCGCCGTGTTGGCCTCCCATCCCCAATGCACAGGTCTTACATGCATTTCGGGAACGCAGGGCCCGATAGAGTTTCCATAGTCCTCCCGATTCGATTCCTTTTCTGAAGGTATATCGGATTGCTTGCCAACCGCCGCCAGCTGATAGCTTTCGCATGATGTAGTAGTCGCTGAAATGTTGTTAGGGGAGTTACAGGACTTTGTTTTCTTCGATCGGGCGATGACAAGTGTCACACGGCCCTGGGGCCGTGCTAGAGTTATGCAACAGGATAACCCGCTATTGCCTCACTGAGAAGTTATCAAATTCAAAGCTCGCTACGGACTCAAATCTTGAGACCTGCTTGATTTTACCAGCCATCGAGGTTTTGATCGCTTCGACAAAACGATCGATTTCATTGGCTTCAGCTTCTACCACGATCTTTACACGGCCGTCATCGCAATTCTCAACGGTCCCCTTGACCGCAAACCTTTTTGCAATTTCATTGGTGGTGAAACGAAATCCGACTCCTTGAACTCTGCCCGAGAAAAACAGAACAGTTCGAATCATTTCTTTCCTTTCATCATAGATGCGCACCCAACGGATGCGTCCGATTAGCAAATCTCAATT
>JANLUJ010000593.1:0-3897 GCA_031363425.1 Pirellula sp. | reverse complement strand
CAGCGCGATGTCCTCCACCGCCGAAAAGTCGGGCCAATTCATTGCAGTCAACATGGCAACGCGAGCGGAAGCTAACCTTGAAGCCGCCCTTGAGCTGTTCAATCATGATAAAAGCGACCTTCACGCCAACGATGGCCAATGCCAGGTTGATTGCATCTTCCGTGTCGCTAGCGAGCGCACCTGATTCCACGAAATCCTCTTTGCGCACGAAGGTGTGGGCAAGTTGGCCGTTATTTTCCACTTGAATTCGAGACAGTATTCGCCCGCGAAGCCGTACTCGACCCAGCGTATCGCGTTCGTACAAATCGCCGTAGATAGAGGAAGGCGAAGCACCGCAGTCCACGAGGTCGCCAATGATGCGATAGGTGTCACTGGTGGTTGAAGCAAACCGGAACCAACCCGTGTCCGTTGCGATGGCCGCGTACAACGCAGTCGCCATTTGTTTTGTAATTGGTACGCCTGCATTTTTTGCAAGCAGCGTTACCAAATGTCCAGTTGCTTCGGCACTAGTATCTTTGAAAAACTGAGCGCCCAAATCATCTTCACCGACATGGTGGTCGATAACGATTTTAGTGCCTTCGAATCGGCGAAGCACTTCGGCCATGGGGCCCAGTTGTGCCCAAGCACTGGTATCCAATACGATGAGGCAATCCCCTTTTACATCCACCCCCAATATGTTTTCACCGATGACGCGGATGCTTTCCGTTGGATCGAGAAAAGAAAGCATGGGGGGAGTTTGATGGCCGTTGACAATCACAACCTCTTTTCCCATCGCTTCGAGGATTCCAGCCATCCCTATTTCGCTTCCGAGTGCGTCACAATCTGGACGTATATGGCTTGTAAGCACAAACCGATCGTGTTTGCGAATCAACGAAATCAGTGTAACCCAGTCTAGAGTCATTTAGAAAAACATTTCTTGTCGAGGCTTGTGTTCCCAATGCGGGAGCAGCTAATTGGGACCATCATCTAGGACTTTTTCGGTCTCAGTTCGGTAGATTATATCAACGAATCAACTAAACTCGCATCCTGTTAAGTGTGGTGAATGCGTTTTCGCTGTGCAGATTGTAACCCGACGCGTTATTCAGGGCGAGGAGTCTTGGATCTGGGATTCCCTGTATTGCTTTACTTTGCCTCTCCAGACATCGGATTACTGAGTCGCCTTACATGGTCAATCACACTACCTCTGCTCACGTTGAACCACTTCCCAAAGAACTCAGCGCATCCGTCGCCTTCGAACGACTAAAGCATTTGCCGAATTGCATTTGGCTTGACAGTGCCCTGACAGGAGACGATCAATCAAGATACAGCTTCTTGGCTGTAGATCCGATCGATGTACTCAGAGTGGACCGAGTCGTAGCGGACCCATTGGCCAAACTCGCGCAATGGATGGAAGCGTTTCAGTCGAAAACGGTCCCCGGATTGCCGCCGTTTCAGGGTGGAGTAGCTGGTTATCTTGGTTACGAGTTGGGTCGTTGCTTCGAACGTGTTCCCGCGGCCAAACACAACGAATTTGATTTGCCGTTGGCCACGCTTGCACTTTACGATGTTGTCCTAGCTTGGGATCACAGGACGGAAGAGGGTTGGATCGTTTCTCAAGGCTTTCCGGAATCCTCTTCGCCAAAGGCACGCCTGGTAAGAGCAAAGAATCGTTGTGACGCGTTTATGAGGTTACTGCTTTCCGAAGAAACCAATACAAGGGGTGTTTCGTCAATCGTTCGACCACTCGCATCGATGCATGACGTCCACGCAATGGCACACGGTTTGACTGCACCCCAGTTTGAGACTCGCTTGGGTGGCGGATGGCTTGGTAATTTCGACAGTGCCGGATTTCGCAGCGCTGTTCAGAAGGCTCGCGACTACATCTTTGCTGGCGATATTTTCCAAGTCAACTTATCGCAGCGGCTGCTTTGCCCGGCACGTTGTGACTCCGCATCGCTGTATCAGAGACTACGGCAGGTAAACGCAGCTCCATTTGCGGGCTACTATGATATTGGTTCTGCCCAGATCATCAGTGCATCGCCGGAGAGATTTCTCCAGGTTAGGGACCGTTGGATTGAAACCCGTCCCATCAAAGGGACGCGTCGGCGAACCGGAAATGCCATTGTAGATGCCCAAACTGCCAATGAGTTGAAGCAAAGCCAAAAGGACAGATCCGAGAATATCATGATCGTGGATCTGCTTCGAAACGATCTTTCTCGAGTCAGCGAAATCGATTCATTGAAGGTAACACAGTTGTGCGATGTTGAGGCGTTTCCGTTCGTGCTTCATTTGGTCAGTTGCATTCGAGCTCGTTTGCGACTAGGAGCGAGTGCGACGGAATTGGTGGCAGCGATGTTTCCAGGTGGCAGTATTACTGGCGCACCCAAAATTCGCGCAATGGAAATCATCGCCGAGTTAGAACCGACGGTCCGCGGTCCATACTGCGGTTCCTTGGGCTACTTTAGCTCGGACGGTAGCATGGACTGGAATATACTTATTCGTACGCTAACTGCATCGCGTGGCTGGTGGCAGTTTCAAGTGGGTGGCGGAATCGTTGCAGATAGTGTTCCAGAACACGAAGAAGAAGAGACTTGGACGAAAGCAGCCGGACTCGTCGCCGCAATCAACGCGTCGGTGATTTAAATAATCATGCGATGCTCAAGTCGAACAAGATGACGCCAAGAATGATAGACAAATCCTGATGAAAAATCGGCATGTCGGCCGAGCGTGTATCGTTTCCTACTTCACCGCCCCCTCGCGAAGTGTCTCAAGCGAATAGTGGTTGCCCCGCCAAAATACTCCACCTTGCCGTGTGGTTAACCAAGCTGATCGGAACAACGCATAAAACATGCACAAGTAAATTAGCGGAGTCAGTAGCGAACAGACTGGGCTCCATCTGAGGCGCCTCGCGAGAACATACGCGGGGATCGAAATCGAAAACAATGCAAGGCCAGCGGCGATTCCTGTGGCAGTACCGGTGAAGAGACCAACGATCGCTAGGCACCATATCAACGTACCACCCAATGATGCAATCATTGCAGGGGTCAGTCGAAAATCGATAGCTGCATAGTAGTTCTTCTCCATGATCTTAATCATGTTACTTAACGTTGTCCCCCAGTGGCATTCTACATCGTCTCCACCTAAATACGCTCGTGTCCTGTATCCAGCTCGTCGCAAGAGTAACCCGAGCCGAACATCGTCCAAGACAGTTAACTTCAAAGCTTCGTAACCACCGCATTTGTGATAGGCAGACGCGCGAACCAGATTGAAGGCCCCCATTCCCAAGTACGACTTAGGAAGGTCACGATTCACACCGGAAATCCAGTTTCCGAGACTCATGAGAAATGCCAGGTGCCATGCTTGGGTGCCAATGGAATGTCCCACGATGCCAGGTGTTAGTGTTACATGGTCCACTCCCTCGGTTTCGGCGACTTTAAGCGCTCTCGCTATGACATCGGGTTTCATCCAGCAGTCTGCGTCTGTGAAAAGTATCCAATCGCCTTTTGCCCACGAGGCTCCCACATGGCATGCATGGCATTTACCTAGCCAGCCATCAGGCAATACGTCAAGGCGAATGTATCGTACTTGGGCGAATTGTTCCGAAAGCTTGCGTAGGATCATTGGCGTATTATCTGTCGAACGATCATCGACAACGATGATATCGAAAAGGACTTCTTGCTGCGCGAGCAAGTGACCGATAGTGCTCTCGATTCTTGATTCCTCGTCTCGTGCTGCGATAACAACGGTGCAGCGTCCGAATAGCTTGCTCGCAGAATTGTGAGGTGGGCCTACACCGCCGTCAAAATATGTTGGTAGGCGCCGAACCCAATGCAAATGATAAAGCGATGAAATCGTGAACCATACAAAAAGTGCAGTTATCAGCAAGTACAGAAAAGTGAGCACTACCATAAAGGCAAT
>JANLUJ010000440.1:0-13467 GCA_031363425.1 Pirellula sp. | reverse complement strand
GATTCAACGAAAACGTATCGTTGCGTTTGATTGGCAGGTTGGTTCCGGATACAACTCCCCTTTTCCGGATGAGCATGCGTGATGACCGCAATCGAACCAGCTATAGGCCGGAACTACCACCCTACATTCGCGCATCCATATCGCATATTTATATCGATGGTCCGCGAATGGGAATGTGGCAACCAAGCGACGTTGGTTTGCTTCGCGACCCGCGTGTGATTCGCGACCCACCTTCGGCGGCACAACTGAAGGAATCGCTCGTCAATGAAACCGATTCTGTGACGGTGAGCATCGTTGAGAAAGGGAAATTGGGTAACGTCGTTCCAATCATCGCGCCATTTTCTCAGAACCGCACGACCGGCTTGAGTGTGGTGCGGCGAGACTGGCGGATCATGGACACTCGAGAGCAACCCCTACTCGGCAATCCAAAGCGGCGATACTCGTACTCGACCTACGCCTTCAAGAATGGCGTAGAGAGTCCACTTTTGCCCGATCTCAAGGATTGTTTGCAAGAAGAGGATGGGAATAGTCTCGGCCCGCGTTCTCAGTTCGGATCCTACCGAGCAGCGGAGTTGCTTGAATTTCCGGATTCGCTGCGTGGGATCATCCCGTTCCGTGACAAGATACTAGCAACGGGCCCCGCTAAAGATGGAGATAAGCTTGCTAAAGCACTGTTTCTCGAAGAGTATTTAGCGAATGGCTCAGATTTCCGATATACGCTTTCACAAACCGGACCAACCGATCGAAGCCTTGATCCGATTGTCGATTTTTTGTTGAACAAGCGAAATGGACATTGTCAGTACTTTGCCTCATCTCTGGCAATGCTATTGCGATCATTGAACATACAAACACGGATCATCGTTGGCTTTCGGCCAAGTGAGTATAACGAACTGGGAGACTACTTCATGGTGCAGCAAAGTCATGCCCATGTGTGGGTGGAAGCGTATTTCACTATCGAAGAACTCACTTCTCATTCGATACCCGTCCCGAGCTACATTTCGCGGGGCGCGTGGATGAGATTGGATGCGACGCCGCCGGGCGATGGTTCCAATGCGGGGGGATCATTCCGAAGATCGAATGGGCAGACACTGGAAATGATGCAGGAGTTTTGGTCCGAGATGATTCTCAATATGGACAAGTCCAAACAGAGCACGATCTTCGCACTTTTCGGTGAGTCCTCGGATGGATCGTACGCTGAAATATGGCTCAATGTAAGAAAGACCGTTGATCGAATCCAAGGAAATCAAGTCATTGGATTCCTTTTTTCGCCTAGTCGTTGGTTCTCATGGCAGGTCGCCCTGGGGGTAACCGTATTTGGAACGTTGCTGGTCTCAGCCTATCGGTTACTGCGATGTCTTTTTCCAAATTGGATTCCAAAGATCAGTTTGCGTCCTTCGTTCCGAAGGTCGCATCTATCGACGGTCGATTTCTACAATCGCTCCGTTCGTCTACTGAATCGATTCGGGCTTCATCGTGGAGGCGATCAAACTCAAAGGGAATTCTTTTGCGAAGCGGCCCAGAAGCTCAAGAAATATTCGATCTCGCTGGATTCGGAGTTGCTCTCTCGATTGTTTTACGATCTTCGTTTTGGTGGGGTAACAAGACTAAGCGACTTCGATCAGAAGCAAGTGGATTCTGCCCTCGCGTCGCTAGAATTTGAGACCTCCAAGTGGAAAAAGCAGAGGATGCAGTTAGACGATTAAAGGTTCTATGACAGTCGGACAGCCACACCGGACTCAGAAATCATGGATTAAAGGACGACGACAGCAAAATTCCTACGAATGTCTCGTTTTGTTTCCATTCCGAAGGTAAAATTTGTGTGGTCCTACGTAGGGAGTTTATTTGCGAATTCGATTAGAGTAAAGAAATGAATAGTTCGATTGCAGCGGGATCAGGAATTCGCACAGAGGCAAGCACTTCGTCCGGCAACGATTTATTAAATGAAGCCGAGGCGCACGCCACTCTCCCAAAGGCATCCCTTCGGATCTGGTTTTGGATGGCGCTGGTGTTGCCGCTCGTAAGCATGGTGCCGCTATTCTATGAACAGTCCAAAGGGATTTTTGCTCAGCGCACGTACTTCTTTTTCCCCTTTGCGACTGCGTTCGGCGCTTGGCTGCTCTATCGGACATGCGACTATAGACTAGCGAGTCTTCGTCGCGGCAGAATTGCTTTGGTAATTGCCTGTCTCGGAATGGGTCTGGCCATATTGGGAATCTATTTTTTCTCGCCCTGGATGGTTCACGTTTCTGCGGTGGTGGTGGTATTTGGTTGGAGTTTAGGTGCATTCGGGGGATCGAGTTGGACAAGGGTAGCAGCTATATGTTCCTTGTTCGCAGTTTCCGTTCCGCTCCCGAGCGGTCGAGACATGCAACTCAGCGCGGGACTTCAATCCATTGCAAGCTCGATTGCCAATGGCTTCTTGGACGCGATTTCTGTGCCGAATATTGTTGAGACAATTACCCTTCAAATCCAGGACAAAAAGATTCCGGTAGCGGAGGTTTGCGGTGGCGCAGACAGCGTCTTCGCACTTTTCGCGTTTGGGCTAGCAATCGTAGTCTCGCGTCGAAGCTCCCTAGTAGTAAGTCTCGTAACCCTTTTGTCGGTCCCGTTTTTTTCAGTCTTCGGAAACGTCCTTCGATTGTTGGCAATTGCGATTGGGTTTGAGTATTTGGATATGGACTTGTCGACTGGAACTTCGCACATAATCACTGCGGTAGTGGTCTTTGCTATTTCAGTAGCTTGCCTATCGTTGCTGCATATCTCTGCCGACGCAATCCTGGATCCTATTTCCGAAGGGAGCAATGCAAACAACCTAACCAAATTGTACCAGTGGGTAGCAGGCTGGCCTCAAGTGGACGAAGCGTCATTGTCCGCCGCAACCCAATGGAGAGTCAGCTTTGTGTCTCTGGTGGCCCCATGCCTTGCATGTATCGTCTTGGGTTCACTTTCTGCGTATTCGGTCTTTTCGTCGGAACGTGTTAACACTTCGCTATTCAGTATTAGTGAAGAGCAGGCTGCATCTCTTCAGTCAAAAAGTGTTTTCCCGGTCCAGTTTGGTAGTCTTCGACTGACGAGCTACACGCCAACAACCAACCCTTCCGGGAAGTCGATCGGAAAATATTCCCATCGATGGACGTTTGATGACAAAGGAAATCAAGTTTTTGCAATTCTTGATTTTCCATTCAATGGCTGGCGTCCCGTTTGGCTCGGCTACCAGTCGACTGGCTGGAAAATCATTGATACAAAGCCCGTGGATATTCCTACAGAAAAAGGTGGTGACGCTTGGAGCGTTGAGGAATTCAGAATGCAGAACCAGTATGGATTATTTGGTTTCGTTTGGTATGCATTTTTTGACGAAAATGGAGTCCCGACCAAGCGAGTGAATGAAATGGTCGGTTCAAGTAGGATTAATCTCCTAAAGAGACTACAAAAAAGTTCCGGCGAGAAGGCACCAACTTCATTCCAGGTTCAGTTGATTTTGGAGTCCGGCCGAGAACTGAACGAACTTGAAATAGCCAACAACCGACAAGTCTTTTTTGAAGTCTTTGAACGAATTCGGCAACAGACCGAAGCTGTTTTGAAGAATACTAGGTAGCCCCATGATTTTGAAGACAAAAAAACAAAACAATCCATCTTCAGATGAACATGAGCCTAGTTCATTTTCGACTTGGTTCCGTTCGGTATGGATTTCACCTGTTGATCTAGCAGGCGAGACCTTGGATCTCTTTGCACTTTGGAAAAGGACTCGACGCTGGCGAGCGGTCTTGGCGATACTGCCGGTTTTCTTGGTTGTTCTCGTTTTGGGCGCCTTCGTCGCCACCGGGAAATTGGCGTCGAATGAATCCAAGGTAATGTGGTATGCCAACCGAGCTAACGATGAACTGGCATTGGTAGACGCCCAAAAAGCCGATGCGGAAGATCTGGAACAATCCAAGGTCGATGCCTCATCAAAGCGATTACCAGAACTCATAGACATGCTTTTTCGCCGGGTGTTGCAGCTCAATCAGAACAACAAAATTGCCAAGTTCTATGTTGCCAATCAGATGACTCGATTCGGCAGCCGCGGTACCGCGCGTCAAATCATGGAAAGTTTGGCACCCATGACTAGCAACGGCTATCCCAAAGCGCACGCATGGCTGGCCATGGACCTCATTGAACGTGGCCAAAAAGGTGAAGCCATCAATATCGAAACACTCAAGTACCACCTCAAACGTGGAACGGTAAGCGATGATGTTTCGCCATCCCTACTCGTTGTTTATTCCCAACTGCTCCAGCAGGAAAACAAGACCGCAGAGTCCCAGGAAGTCATGAAACGAGCGGCCCAGTTTGATCCAAAACTGCTCTTGAATTCCATAGTGACCTACAACCAAAGTGGACTTCCTGCTCAAGCGACTGCGACAGCGGATTTGCTGGTCGATAAAGCGAAGGGCAAGCGAGGAGATCAGGAAGACAATATTGTCCTAGCAGCCCAAGCGTATGTGCTTACTAATCGGATCGACAAAGCATTGGAAGTCCTTCAAGCAGGCCTTCGACAATTTCCTCAATCGCCAAAACTTGCCCGAGCTCTTTCCGACGCGTTTCGACTCAAGTTTCGAGCGACCGCGGGCAGGGCAAACAACGAAGTACAAGTGAATTTGGAGTATCTAAATGCCGCTATCGCGCTGGACCCCACCAACGTCTCGATTCAAGAAGAGCTCAATGCTTTGGCTCAATTGGGGGTTGGGCAAAGCGATGGAACTATGGAGAAACTTCGAATGCAGATCGCAATCCAAGGAACCTCCTTCGCAGCACGTTTATTGCTTGCCGAGGCGTCCTTTCGGCGTGACGACATATCAAGCGCCATAAATGATTATGAAGTTGTCCTCGCCGAATTGCCCCGAATGACACTCGCGCTAAACAACCTTGCAATGATGTTTACAAAAACGGTACCAGCTAGACTCGACGAGGCTCTTCAGTTGATTGACCGAGCCATTGCTATTTCACCAGCCGTGGCAGAATTCCATGATTCACGCGGCGATATACTGGACGCCCTCAACCGAAAGGCGGATGCCGCGTCTAGTTACTTGCTGGCCTTGGAAAAATCACCGCAACGAATCCAAACAAGGGAGAAGTTAATCGGCCTATACGAGTTGCTATCACAATCAGATCAAGCACAGCAACAGCGGGACAAACTTGATGAAATACAAAAAGCGATTGAATTGCAACGAGAGAGAATGAAGGCGCAAGAACAGCAGAAACTCGGCGAGTCGACTCCCCCTCAAAGCGCATCCCAGCAGGATGCACCCACCGAAGCTCCACACGAATCCGAAAAAGACCCCAAGGAGCTTCAAAGCAAAAAGGAGTAGACCGCAAAAAGAATCGACCAGTACGATTCAAATAAGTTTGGAGCTTACTGGGCCTTAGGCGCTAGTGCTAGAAACCGGAAGTTGCTTGCGGTCTTCTTGATTCGATTTGAGCCTGAAGGCACTATCGGAGCGACGCCGCCGTAGCTGAATTGGTGAGAATTTAGTGCATTCCTAAATTCTCACGAATTCAGCTACGGAGCTTCAAACTAGTGGAAGGGGACGTACGAGATGCCAGCGACAGAACAGAATCGAATTCGCAAAAGTGCCTTTACGCCTTTTCGACTTTCTGAGCTTTTAGCAGGACATTAAACGAGGATATCTTCTTGTTCTTTTGCAGTGACTTGACCAATTCGGCTGCGTCCGCATCGATTTTCGATAATTCCTTGAGCGTGATCGTTGGCTTGAAGTGTTTTCCGTTTCCGCAAGACCCGCCTCGGAAGTGCAATGATTTTGTGGTTTTTTGAAAGACATACTCACCAGTATTTGCTGCCAGAGCCGCCGGCGGTTCATCTGGCTGAGGCGGTATGCTGATCTCTTGGCCTGCCACGCTGCAAGCTCCAACATTCGTCGGACAGTGGAATCCAACAGGCGGATCTCCCCCGATCAGGATCCAATTCGATCCGTCGCAACTGTAACGACAAGCGGGAACAGTTGAAACCGACGTCGTCGTAGATTTTTTACTCAAGATAATTTTCGTTTCTAAAAAGTGTCAATCAATCAAAAATTGGCGTACGACGCACAATTCGCATACCGGTATTCGGAGACCTAGCAGTTGGGAGATCAAACGCGCTCCTCGCATTGCTCCTCATTTCATCGTTGGATTTTGTGGATCCGCCACAGGTACGGAAGAGCGATCCAACCGTTCGGCTTGTTGTCATGGTCCATTCCGCTTTTGAGCTAATGGTATCCATTAGGCCAAACCGGTTCGGCAATCGCAATGTTTTATTTTCTGATGAGAATGTACAAAAAAAACTCTCGTTAAATGGGGTGCTAAAGTCTCCGTGAAATCTAGGTGTGGTGGTCTTAGCTCGACTAGCATACTCCCATTCCGCACGCGTTGGCAGACGGTATCCTTGAAAAGTGACCGCATCAAGTTTCCGTGTGTCTTTTCGTCCCAACTCCACGACAATTTCGGCGAGGCCTTCTTCTCGATTGAGCCAGTTGCAATATTGCATACAATCATCCCAGCTAAGGTTGCTTGCGGGACTATTTTCGGATTCACCTTTGGCAAAATCTTGGTTAAACAATTGATATTGCCCAACGGAAACCTCGTTCATACCAATCGCGTAGGAATGTTCTATGTGCTCCATATTCCCTCTGTCGTCCATGAATCCTGAATTTTCGCCTCTCGGCAAACCCATCCAAAAATCTACATTTCCTTTGATGATGGCCATGTGCATTCCATATCGGTTCAGAAACCATTCTCTTCTTGGCAAGATTCCAACTTGTATCAATCGCTCATTGGCCGACTTCATTTCAGCATGCAGATCCCATCTTTCAAGGAGAACTCCACACATACCGTGAACACCCGGGTCGCTATGGAATTCGTAAGACCGGACTAGCCAATCTTTGATCCTGTCTCTCAAGCTGCGTTCTATTGTATCCCTTTCCGAAAGCGAAAGAATGGTTAGTAGTCCATACAGAACATCCGACTCGTCCTTTATTTGCAACATCGTTTCCATCAATGAGGTAATCGCAAGTTTGGTATCTCGAATTCGGTGCGTCACGTATGTTCGAAGACGCGGGTCATAGCGATCCTCAAGCGACTGAAGAAGATTCTCGGCGGATCCGATTGCATATCGGGCCAATATGCGATTTGCGTGTTTGATGCAATCCGGCTCAAGGTTGAGCGTAAAGCCGTCTGCCTTACCAAAGTCTTCCCAAGGAATTCGCAAACTCTCGAGCCTGTCCTTCCCAACAGCATTCGCCCAAATCAATAGCTCGTCTGGATTGGCCTTATCCATGAATGAATGAAGTTTTTCAAAATCGTTGTAGTAAATCAAAGCAAGCAAGCCGCTCAGAGCAATCCGTTTGGAAGAAAGTGACTCACCCTGGTAAATTCTCTCGAGTGATTGGGAAATGAGAAGCGCATTTGGACCTAACAGATCGCACCAGGCCGATGCATCCGCTTCTGTGATTTTTTCACGAATCCACCTGGCCAACGCCTCGTTGAAATTGCTTTTTCCTAATCGACTTGTATCAAGCAACGACAGAAACCCATCGATTGCATTCGTGTCAACTTTGCTTAACCCATCCGCGAAGTCGATCTTATAGAGTTCCAGCAACTCGATCATTCTCTCATGATCTGGTGTTGGCGTCTTGATTAGGTTGGACAAGTCCTTTATCGATGCATTCGGCAATACTTTGGTGAGCTCAATGTAATTTTCTAACGAATCTGGAAACCCGTTGATCAATTCTTGAACGGGCGATGTTGTCGCGCCAATGGGTACGAATTTAGGCTGGGGTTTACGCGATACAAAGGACCAAGATGATATTGCAAGCACCGTCGCAACGATGGCAACGCAAGCGGTAACAACGAACCGAGACAATTGCTTTCTATTCCAATCGGACCGAGTTCTTTCGAAGAATCCGACCGGCTTGGCAAGTACGGACTCGCCTCGCAAGGCTCTTTCGATATCATCAGCCAAGTCGGCAATACTTAAATAACGGTGGGCTGGATTGAGCCTCAAACAGCGTTGACAAATGGTCGCCACAGAATCATTTATAGCTGGATGCGTCGATTGAATCATTGGGACTTCTTCGCGACGGATTCGATCGACTAGTTCGGAGGCTGAACCTTGAAAGGGAGTTCGTCCGATGAGCAACTCAAAAAGAATAACACCCAGGCTATAGATATCGGCGCGATTGTCCGCCGCGTGAGATTGTCCACAAGCTTGCTCGGGACTCATGTAAGCCGGAGTACCCAGCATTTCGCCGTCATTGGTTAAGATCGTGGCGGCATCCAACAACCGCGCGATACCGAAGTCGAGTATTTTCACTTGCAGTTTGTTCAAGGGGGCATTGTCAGCTGCGAGTTCTGGAAAAACAATCATCAAGTTTGACGGCTTTAGATCTCGATGCACTAGTCCTTGATCATGGGCATATTGAAGCGCTCTGGCGACATCCGCGACGAGTCGCAATTTGACGTCCGTCGTTAGCGGCACACCAACCTTCAGGTAAGAACGGAGATCGCGTCCGTTCAAGAGTTCATATACCAAAAAGGGCCCTGCCTCGGTATTGCCAACATGCAGGAATTCAACGATGCCCGCATGCTTCAAACGTTCTGCATTGCGCGCCTCTCTCAAAAATCGGTGACAATCGTCTTTGTCACTGACTAGGTGTGCATGAGGAAGTTTGATCGCAACCATTCGGCCAGAACTCAATTCAACGGCCGCATAGACCACACCCGACGCGCCTTGCCCTAGAACATACTGCGGTTCGTACGGACCGATGCGCATAGGCATCATCGATTGAACCCTGGCCGTCTCAATTCCTCCAATATTAGTCGCGTCCTCGCCCCCAGGCGGTCGCTTCTCAGACTCGCGTCGTTTGATCAGCAATTGCTGTTCGGTGAGTATTAACTCTCTGAGCAACTGGTCTCGAAGAACCGGCGAAACCAAGGATGCAAAATCGCTAACAGACGGTCGATCACCATTTTTCCAACTTTTCAAAAACGCGTCGGACACAATATCGATTTGAATTTCCGGGCCGTGTTTTGAAAGTTTCTCAGGATCTAATTGAGACATAGCGGCGTCGAAAGGCATATCCATTCAGCGAGCGAATTTCTTGTAATCGTAATGTAATGCATTTGCAATGTTCGCGATGGAACCAACAAAAAATCTCCTGTCTCGGTTCCAATTTGGCTATCCCGAACAATGGTTGCGAACCCTACGATTGGGGTATAGTTTACCGGCAAATGCGATAAAGCTTGCCAACGAATAAAACAATTCGCTTGCGGCCGGCTAGTTTCGCGTTGTAGGATTACTTTAATCCAAGGCGATGTGATTTAGTCTTTGTGATAACTCATTCCTTTCTGACTTTTCCATTTTACAAGGAGTACTCGACCGTGATCCACTATTCATGTGACAGATGCAAACGGGAAATCGATAGTTCGACAGACCTGCGGTACACAGTTACGGTGGAAATAGAAGCGGCGTTGGATGGTCCGGATCATGAACTAGTAGATGACCCTGATCATTTGGACGACATTCAAGACATGTTAGATTCTGCCGATGACCTATGCAGTTCGGTTTTTGACGACGAAGTCTACCAACGGAAACAGTTTGACCTCTGCAAAGATTGCTTCCGCCAGTACATCAAGAACCCTCTGTCACGGGAGTCGACAACGCCGATGGGATTTAGTAAAAATTAGCAATTGTCCAATAATTCGACCGCTGCAAATTTCTCTCCCTCAAGCATTGATAGACTGGCACCACCGCCGGTGCTAACGTGGGTTACCGAGTCGGCAAATCCGAGCTGTTCGATTGCAGCTGCACTATCACCACCGCCGATGATACTAATTCCGTCGCATTTAGCGATTGCCTCAGCTACTGCGATTGTGCCTTGATCAAACGGTGGCATCTCAAACACCCCCATAGGACCGTTCCATACAATTGTCTTAGCCTTCTCCACGATCGCGGCAAATTTCTTGGCAGTTTCTGGTCCGATATCTAATCCCTCCCAGCCCTCAGGAATTTTTCCAGCAGGCACAACCTGCTTGTTGCAACTCCCTTTGAAATCGTCACCACAATGCGTGTCGACTGGGAGCACCAACTTGTTGCCACCGATTTCAATCAGCCTGCGGGCTAACTCCACTTTGTCTTTTTCTACCAGGCTCTTACCGGTAGCTCCACCCCGTGCGAGCGAGAAGGTATAGGCCATTGCACCACCAATCAAAACATGGTCGCAAATACCTAGAAGATTTTGAATGACATTGATCTTATCACTCACTTTTGCGCCGCCTAAGATCGCGACAAACGGACGTTGAGGATTGGCAATCGTATCACTTAGGTATTGAATTTCTTTTGCAACTAAAAAGCCAACGACCTTGGGTTTGTTTCCCATCGCCATAGGGACGGCAACCATGGATGCTTCTAAACGATGACAAGTGCCAAATGCATCGTTGCAATAG
This sequence comes from Pirellula sp., assembly GCA_031363425.1. Lineage (GTDB taxonomy): Bacteria > Planctomycetota > Planctomycetia > Pirellulales > Pirellulaceae > JBKCUI01. Next base: position 2,991 of record JANLUJ010000440.1, on the reverse strand, counting down.
ATATCAGCCCAACTGGCTAGTTTATTCGAGTAAACCGCCTCTCCATCTTTTTCGCCGGGATTGAATCGCACGTTTTCCAAAACAAGCACGTGACCGTTGCCAAGCGATTGGATCTTCGCTTCCGCATCTAAACCCACCGTGTCCGTCGCAAATGTGACGGGCTTTCCTAAAAGCTCTGATAATCTTTCCGCGGCCGGACGAAGCGTAAACTCGGGTTCCGGCCCTTTCCCTTTTGGCCGACCGAGATGGCTCATGAGTACCAACTTGCCGCCACGATCGATCACAGACTGAATGGAGGGCATAGCCATGCGTATCCGCCTGTCATCCGTAATCGCGCCAGAGTCGTCTTGCGGAACATTAAAGTCGACTCTCATTAGTACGACTTTTCCCTGACATTCCACATCCGCAATGCTCTTCTTCGCCATTTCGTTACCTGTTCCATTTAATGGGAGAATACGTTGCCCTCTGAAAATTCGATGGGCCAGCTATAAGACGTTTTTTTAGCGGAAATGCAGAAACAAGCTAGCGCAGAATGCAGGCCTGACCCAATTGATTAGTTGCCCAGGGCGAGGTATAGTTTGAGTGGGTTGCGAAAAAGTAACCCCTTAGCTATCGTTTTTGGGAATCCTTGTTTCCGAACATCTTAGCTAAACCCGCCGGTGCTTCACGTTGGCTTGTGCAAATACTCTTCTTCTTCGAAACGCGAGTGGACCTCAATTCTCGCGGGCCAACGTGAAGTACTACTTTTCCAACCAAGTTCGTCCAAACTTTCAATCAACCTTCACAACCTTTTTTGACTGAATATTTCACGGAGTAGCCATCAATGAACCCTTCAGAAAACCAAACTAGCCCTCAGTCATCGGATTCGCGACGAGACTTCATCCGGAACACTTCCACTGTGCTCGCCGGAAGCGCACTGGCAGGTACTTTGCCAATCGCTCGTGCAGCACATACTTCCGACAGCGGCGAGATCAAAATAGGCTTAGTCGGTTGCGGCGGTCGCGGGACCGGAGCTGCAGGTCAAGCGCTTGATACCTATAGCCCAGAGAATCGAGTGAAACTGACGGCAGTTGCAGACCCTTTCAAAAACCGGATCGACGATGCGCTCGGGAATTTGCGAAAGAAACATGACTCGCTGATCAACGTGGCCGATCGAACTTTTGTAGGCGTAGATGCCTTCAAACGGCTGATCGAATCGGATGTCGACATGGTCATTCTGACAACGCCGCCTGGTTTTCGACCTCTGCACTTTGAGACAGCCGTGAAAGCAGGGAAACACGTCTTCATGGAAAAGCCGGTTGCGACCGATGCGCCTGGCGTGCGTCGCATTTTGGCAGCCAACAAACTGGCAAAGGAAAAGAAATTGTGCGTGGCGGTTGGACTGCAACGTCGCCACGAATCTGGATACCAAGCCACCATTGCCAAGCTTAAGGAAGGGGCCATCGGAGATATCATTTTGACCCGTGCCTACTGGACAGGGAGTGGTGTCTGGACTCGCGAGAGGAAACCCGACCAAACAGAATTGGAGTACCAAATGAATAATTGGTATTACTTCAACTGGCTTAGCGGAGATCACATCTGCGGGCAGCACATCCACAACCTCGATGTGATCAATTGGCTCATGGATGGTCCACCTGAAACCGCCCAGGGACAGGGTGGTCGGCAAGTCCGCATCGGGCCCGACAGTGGGCAGATCTTTGACCATCACATGATTGAGTATACCTACAAGAATGGCGTCAAGTTGCTTAGCCAATGCAGGCACATCGAGGGCGCTTGGTCCTCCGTCGATGAATATGCGCACGGCAGCAAGGGTTGGTGCCATATCGGTCGAGGCAAAATCTACAATACTAAAAACGAAGAAATTTGGAGCGCACCAAAGAATGAAGAAGGGCACGCCAAGGAGCACTTCGATCTATTTGCTGCCATTCGAAAGGGAGAAGTCCCCAACGAAGGAGACAGCGGCGCCTACAGCACGATGACCTCGATCATGGGTCGTATGGCAACCTACACCGGAAAAATGGTGAAGTGGGAACAGTGCCTCAATAGCAAGGTGTCGCTTGCAAATACAGACGCCATGAGTTCGTTTGCTAACGAAGCACCACTTTATCCGGAAAACGGCAAATACTGGGTCCCGACGCCAGGAAGAGACCCTGAACTAGTCATCTAAATCGGTGGCGAACAACGGCTTGGAAAATTCGTTTCCAAGCCTCTATCGGCCCGTTTGGCAGCCTCTCTATCGCCACGATGGCGAACTGCCAAACGGGCCGTTATTTTGGCGCTTCGGTGAGGTACAATGCGCCTGCAATGAATAACGAACCAGATTCCGCGAATCCCAACTCAAGCGTATCGCCTTCGCAGGTAGGTTCGAAACTTCTTGCTCGATTCGTCGACATAGATTCGTTGTTTTCGCGCCCAGCTATTAACCCTGTATCTACGAAGAAGATCGCAATACCACTAGAGCGGTTCCAGCATCTCGAACAGGAGATTCGAAATGCACCCGCCAATAGCCAGCCCTATGTCGAATTGGGGCAAATCTACATCAATCAAGAACGTTGGGCGGATGCAAAGCGCGTCCTTGAGACGGGGGTTCAGCTTTGTCCGGAACATGAGCCGCTCGTTCTGATGCGAGAGGAGCTATTACTTCATCAAGCGTACCAGCTGCTTCACCAAGGAAAAACCGCCCAGGCACAGGATCCGTCAGAAGAAAACCAGTATGGGCTCGACCAAGCTGAGGTAAATTACGCAAACGAACGCATCCGAGTCTGTCGCGATCGGTTCGGTCGGCATCCTGAGCAAAAAGAGCTACTCATTACGTGGGCCATTGGATAGCGACAGTTAGCACGATACGACGAAGCGATCGAATTGCTCGTCAAGGCTGCCGAGGATCCAGAGCTGCGCTCACGTGCAAGTCTCCAATTGGGGATGTGCTACCAGACTCTAGGTCGTCCCTTGGATGCGTTGTCCGCTTTTCGCAAGGCATCGATGTTTCGC